>JACOUC010000040.1 GCA_016178055.1 Chlamydiota bacterium
CCTTCCCTCTGGCTTCACTCGGTTCGTTGCCTCTCCAAGTGCAGAGTTCAGTTCTGAGTCGGTGGTTAGCCTTTACTCAGGCTCCTTATTTCGGCTTGCTTTTGTTGGCTTGCTTGGCGCACTGAACTTTCAACTTTAAACTTTGAGCCTTATTACAAGTGACGAATTATACCAATAAGAGAGATTCTAAGCTAGGGGGAGATAAAAAAAGAAATTTAAGAGTTTGAGGAATAAAGTTTGATGATTTGAGAGAGTTTACCTTTTTGATCAGGGTTTATATTGGAAAAACTGATTCCCGTATCAAAAAAATGCCCACGCCGGCTGATCACTGATCGGACAATGAATCCCTCCAAAACAACTTCGGTGGAAAAAAAATTCTTTTTAAGATGAATTCGACAAGGGGCATCTTGGGGATAGGCGGAGGTGGTTTCGACTAAGATCCCACCTTCACTTAAATTTTCTACTCCCAACGTTTCAGAACGGGCCGCATTGTCAACATTAAGATCAACTTCAACCTTGGCCCAAAAGGGGATTCTCGAAAAGTTGCGCTTTTCTTTGCTGCGATGGTGAAATAAAGACATGTCTGCCCCCCCGGAATAGGCCCTGGACAAAAGATAACACCTGAATGAGGGGATGTCAAATTAAGCGGAGAAATAAGTCGTAAGCTGTAAGTTTGACGAAATGGATAATTTAAAATTGAAAATGGATAATTTAGGAATTTATTTATTTTACCTTTATTATCAATTCTCAATTGTCCATTATCAATTAAGTTATAGTTTATAGCCGCTTTTTTACTTTTCCCTTATTTCCTCAACCCCAGAGAGATAGGGAATCAAAACCGATGGAACTTTCACACTTCCATCTTTTTGTTGGTAGTTTTCAAGGAGGGCCACCACGGTCCTGGCTAAAGCAATGCCCGAACCATTGAGGGTATGAACGTACTCCGGTTTCCCGTTTCCGGTTTCCCGTCTAAATTTAATATTCGCCCGGCGGGCTTGAAAAGCCTCAAAATTACTGCACGAGGAGACTTCAAGATACCTCCCTTGAGCAGCGGCCCAGACTTCGATGTCATAACACTTCGCGGCTGCAAAGCTCATGTCCCCAGAACATAAGAGACGTATCCGATAAGGAAGACCTAATCTTTGAAGAATATCTTCGGCATGAACGACTAATTTTTCCAATTCGTCATAAGATTTTTCTGGAGGGGCAAAACGCACCATTTCAACTTTGTCAAATTGATGCACTCGAATAATCCCCCGCGTGTCCTTCCCGTAAGAACCCGCCTCTCTCCTAAAGCAAGGAGTATAAGCCACCAAACCCATGGGAAGATCTTTCTCTTCCAGAATCTCGTCCATATAAAGATTGGTCACAGGAACTTCAGCAGTAGGGATTAAGAAAAGATCATCTTCATCAATCCGGTACATATCCTTTTCTAACTTGGGAAGCTGACCTGTTCCCGTCATGCTTCGACGATTGACTACAAAGGGAGGCGATACCTCCTGATATCCATGCTCATTGATATGAAGATCCAGCATGAAATTAATCAAGGCTCTTTCTAATTTAGCCCCTAATCCTCGATAGACGACAAAGCCGGTTCCTGTAATTTTACTGGCCCGCTTCATGTCAATAATGCCTAATTTTTCTCCAATTTCCCAATGAGGAAGTAGTGTAAAATCCATTTTTGGCTTTTCACCCCAGCTTTTGACTTCTACATTTTGTTCTTCTGATATTCCAACAGGAACTGTTTTATGCGGGATATTTGGGATATAAAGTGATTTTTCGGCTATTTTATTTTGATATACATCCACTTTTGAGTCTAAATAAGATATTTTTTGGGATAGAGACTTCTGACTATCCATTTTTTCCTGGGAGGGCATTCCTTTAGACTTGAGAAGTCCAATTTCTTTAGCGGATTGATTCATTTGCTGGCGCAAACGATCGAGTTCTTTCGAGAGGGATTTTCTTTCTTCGTCCAGTTGAAGGAGTTCGTTAATATCAAGCTTGACCCCTTTGGCTTGAACCCCTTTTTCAGCATCCTCCCGATTTTCGCGAATCCATTTAAGATCCAGCATCGGACGTCTCTCCTTCTTCACCCTCCTCAGATTCGATCACCTTGCAAATCGCAACCACTTTATCCTTCTCAGCGAGGTTAATCAGTCTGACTCCCTGCGTGTTTCGTCCAATCACCGAAATCCCAGAAACGGGGCTACGAATCATTTTTCCCGTTGCCGTAATAATCATGACCTCATCTTTATCAACGACAGATAATCCACCTACCACAGGACCATTCCGGTCCTTGGTCTTCACGGTAATGATTCCAGAGCCGCCTCGCCCCTGAATGCGATATTCGTCAAAAGCCGTTCTTTTCCCATAACCATTCTCTGTGACAATAAGCAGCGTCGCGTCTTTCTGAACAGCTTCCATGGCCACCACATAATCATTCTTTCCTAACCGAATACCTCGAACCCCCTGAGCTGTTCGGCCCATGTCTCGGATCTGACTGGAATGAAAACGAATTGATTGGCCAAAATGGGTTGCCAAAATAACATCATCCTCTGCCTGGGTTAATCGGGCGCTCACCAGCCGGTCTTTAGAATCAACCGTCATCGCAATGATCCCGCCTTTACGGGGATTGCTAAACGCCTTGAGTGGTGTTTTCTTGACCGTCCCTTGTTGGGTCGCCATGACCACGCTCAGAGGCTGATCAAAATCTCTCACGCGAATAATGGTGGCAAGTTTTTCGCCGGGATCCATATCAAGTAAATTCACAATAGCCTTCCCTTTGGAAAGACGGCCGGCCTGAGGAATTTCATAGACCTTGAGCCAGTAAAGATGACCCGTTTCAGTGATAAAGAGAAGGTAATCGAGCGTGGAGGCCGTATAAAGATCTTCCACAAAATCTTCATCCCTCATTTCCATCCCCATAATCCCTTTTCCCCCACGACGCTGTTGACGATAAAGATTCGGCGAGGTTCGTTTAATATAGCCACTGTGACTGACGGTGATAATGGTGCTTTCGTCTGCGATTAAGTCTTCAATGTGAAATTCTTTTTCATCATCCTGAAAGGTGGTCCTGCGATCATCTCCGTATTTTTCGTAAAGCTCTGTCAATTCATCCTTAATGAGCGCCAACACCTTTTTCTCGCTGGCCAAAATTCCTTTGAGATAGCTGATGCGCTTAATCACTTCCAAATATTCTTCTTCAATTTTTGTGCGCTCAAGACCCGTTAATTGATAGAGTCTCATGTCTAAGATAGCGGTCGCCTGACGATCGCTCAAAGCAAACTTTTTCATCAGTTTTTCAAAGGCATCCTTGCGGTCCTTCGCTTCGCGAATGGTCTTGACCACTTGATCAATGTGATCCAAGGCAATTTTAAACCCTTCTAAAATATGGGCCCGCTCCTCAGCAATGCGTAGTTCATAAGTTGTCCTACGAGTAATAATGACTTTCCGGTGATCAATGTGTCGCCCAAGAAGCTGTTTTAAATTGAGCACCTTGGGCATTCCTTGATCAATCGCCAAAAGAATTGCACCAAACGTTTCCTGCATCTGGGTATGTTTATAAAGTTGATTCAGGACAACCTGCTCGTTTTCACCTCGCTTTAACTCTAGAACAATCCGCATTCCGTCTTTGTCAGATTCGTCACGAATATCCGAGATTCCTGTAATCTTTTTATCGTTCACCAGCTCGGCAATTTTCTCCAAGAGCGAAGCCTTATTGACCGTGTAAGGAATTTCCGTGACCACAATATTTGTTTTCCCATTTTTAATTTCTTCTACCCCTGCACGGGCTCTTGTCTTGATATGCCCTCGCCCCGTGTTGTACATGTCCAGAACGCCTTGTCTCCCGCATATAATGGCGCCTGTCGGGAAATCAGGACCCGGAATCAGTTTAATGAGGTCCTTAATAGTAGCTTGCGGATCATCAATCAAATGTTTAATGGCACCACAAACTTCTTTCAAATTATGGGGAGGAATGTTCGTCGCCATTCCAACTGCAATCCCGCTGGATCCATTCAAAATTAAATTGGGTATTTTGGAAGGAAGAAGAACAGGTTCTTCAAGTGATTCATCAAAATTAGGTCTAAAATCAACCGTTTCTTTATCAATATCCTCGAGCATTTCTTCAGCCAACGCCGTGAGTCTAACTTCGGTATAACGCATCGCTGCCGCGTTGTCCCCATCGACAGAACCAAAGTTCCCTTGCCCATCGACTAGAGGATAGCGCAGCGAAAAGGTCTGAACCATTCGAACCAAGGCATCATAAACCGAAAGATCTCCGTGAGGATGATACTTTCCCAAAACCTCCCCGACGATACGGGCCGACTTTTTATACTCACGATTATGAACCAGTCCCAAATCCCGCATCGCATAAAGAATCCTTCGATGAACCGGCTTCAAACCGTCCCGGCAATCCGGAAGAGCTCGACCGACAATCACACTCATGGAATAATCCATGTAAGAATTGCGAACCTCTTCCTCAATCGAAATGGGCACTATTTTTTCGTTACGGGTAAAAAGATTTTTTGTTTCCTCAGCCATGATGCGTCGCTACGCTCCCTTATTAAATTTCGGATCTCGGATTTTGAACTTCGAATTTATTGAATGAATTTATCTTTTTTAAATCCGACGTCCGAGATTCGAAATCCGAAATGTTATATGTCCAAATTTCTCACATGTAGTGCATGGGTCTCAATAAATTGTCGGCGGGGCTCCACTTGATCCCCCATCAAAACAGTAAAAATTTCGTCGGCCTCAACGGCATCTTCCATGGTTACTTTCATGACCGTTCTTTTCTCAGGGTTCATCGTGGTTTCCCACAACTGTTCGGGATTCATTTCTCCGAGTCCTTTATAACGCTGAATCGAAAGCCCCTTACGGCCAAATTCCTTGACCTTGCTCAGCAATTCTTCTAATGAAAAAAGTTCATAATCCTTCTCTTGGTCATTGAGTCGAAAGAGGGGTTTTTCAGACGATTTCTGATAATGCTCGATATCAAAACCCTTCTCCTCGAGACGGGTGAGGGCTTTTGTGATTTCTCGCGATTCAAAAAGCTCAAAAACCTCAACCGCTTGTTTGATTCCAGAAGGCTTACCTTCCTGCGTCACCACTTCTACCTCTTCTTTAGATTTTTTTTCTTCCCCTGATATAAACTGAGCCAATCCTGAATCGTCGAAGAAAAAATGTTCTTCGCCTTGGCTGCGAACAAGATAGACGGGTAATTCATGCGTTTTATTCTTCTTGAGCTCCATAAAAATATTCCATCGGACACCTTTTTTTCGAATTAAATTTCCCCAATGCTCTAGCTGAATGAGTGCATTGGCTAATTCTGAAACCTGCTTTCCTGTAAATTCCTTTTTATCAGAAAGCCGTATGAAGGTCACCCCTTCACAACCCAAATCCATTAAAAACTTGTTCATCTCTTGATCACTCTCGACATAACGCTCAGCCTTCTTTCGCTTGATTTTATAAAGAGGCGGCTGAGCGAGATAGACATAGCCCTGTTCAATCAGTTGGGTCATCTGACGGTAAAAAAAGGTTAAAAGAAGCGTCCGAATATGAGCTCCGTCGACATCGGCATCGGTCATGATAATGACTTTATGATAACGCAGCTTTGAAAGATCAAAATCATTCGCCCCAATTCCAGAGCCGAGAGCCGTGATAATCATTCGAATTTCATTATTGCTTAAGACTTTATCGAGGCGGGCCTTTTCGACATTGATCAATTTTCCACGCAAGGGAAGAATCGCCTGAAATCGACGGTCTCGCCCTTGTTTTGCGCTGTTGTGAACGAACACCCCTGACGCAAGAGCAAAATTATGTGTCTCTGGAACCTCTAAATCATAGACATCGATCCATTCCTCTACAATCACCACATCCTTGATGCGGTGATTGTAATGTGTCACAGCCTCTTTAAGCTTTTGAGCATCTCCTTCAAAAAATCTCTCCAAAATAGACGTAGGTTTCAATAAAGTCTTATCGCGAGTTTCTCGACGAATCTTTTCATATTTTAAAAAGTCTACTTCTCCTTTTTCTTGAAAAATATCGCTTAAAATTTTCAGGGCTTTATTACGATAAGTCTCGTTGTAAGTTTCCTTCCTTTTTGCTCTAAATTCATCCGTCCATTGTTGACTTGTTCTAACGCTTCTCCATTTTAGAAGGTCCTTGTCCTTCCATTGGTATCTTGCCAATGCTGACAACTCCTGACGCTTTTCTGGATGGGAAACAAAATAATTCGTGACGCGCTCGGATTGTGTCGATCTATGATCCTCAACGCTCCAATAGTCTTTTTGGTTTTTGTTAAGAATGTCATTGTTTCGCTTTTGGTAATCGGGGTTGTTTTTATAGAATGCAAGGAAACGATCCACCATGAACTTTTTATAAGACGGATTCTTCCATTGCTCCTTAGCACGACAACTCAAGGCTTTTTTCATCTTCAACATTTTCGCTCTTATCTTTTCTCGAAATTCAGTCGTTCCACGCAACGTGCGCAATTTTTCCAAAACATCTGGTCGTCGAAGTGTCCTCTGTGCTTGTTCACGGTGAAGACTTAAGTGCTGTTCCTTAGAAAGACGCATGATATTGTCGGGATTATTGTTTAGTTTATTGAAGTCTTTGTGATGACGATGCGTCCCCCATGACGCATCATAGACCCCATGTGACAGGTTATATCGGTCTGCCAGTAGATGTGTAAAAATCCAACGCTTTTCGGCTGGATCAAACACCAGCTCATAACCCTCAATCGTGATTCGTTTCCCTAAGCGAGAATGTTGGCGATAAAGAGGCATTAAAGAATCATTGCCGGTTAAGGATTGTGCCTCCTTAAACGTCCTGTCAGCTAACATAAACTGATGATCAGGTGTACAAATAATTTCCTCATTGTTATCCAAAATCACCTTTATGATTTTTGCCTTTCTTTTTGTCAAACGAGGAGCGCAAATTTCACCTATCTCAACAGACCCATTTGCATTTAGGGTATAGCAGTAATTCTTAATCCCTTTTCGGTCTTCTTCCACCAATTCCTTAAAAGAGAGATTTCTTCCATCAGCTAATGCAACCTTGGTGTCTCCAGAAAAACATCCTCCAGCTGAATCGCCCTCGACCAGGTAAATTTCACATAAACTGGGATCTCGTTCTGAGCAGTCGGCAAGCTTTCCAGGTAAAGAGGCGCTATCCAAGGCCCCTTTTCGCCGAGTCAAATCCCGGGCCTTTCGAGCAGCCTCTCGGGCTCGAGCGGCTGTTAATATCTTATCCATAATCTTTCGAGCCACACTAGGGTTTTCCTCAAGAAGCCCTCCTAACCCCTCATTCACAATTTGCTCGACAATACCCTGAACCTCACTATTTCCTAGTTTTGTCTTTGTCTGCCCCTCAAATTGCGGATCCCTAACCTTGACGCTGATCACGGCGGTGATCCCCTCTCGCGTGTCATCTCCCGTAATATCGAGGTTCTCTCCCTTAAACAAAACATTGTTCTTTTTAATATACTGGTTAATGGTTCGCGTAAGACCCGATTTAAATCCGGAAAGATGCGTCCCCCCTTCAATCGTGTTAATATTATTCGCATACGAAAAAAGATTTTCCGCATACCCCTCGTTATACTGAAGAGCCACCTCAACGGCGATCCCTTCTTTTTCTCTTTCCACGTAAACCACTTTACTGTGGATGACGGTTTTATTTTTATTGAGATGCTCGATAAAACTCCTGATCCCGCCCTCATACTTAAATACTCTTTCTTGTTCCTTGCGCTCATCCTTGAGGGTAATTTCAATTCCGCTGTTTAAAAACGCCAGTTCCCTTAAACGGTTGGCAAGGGTTTCAAAATTAAATTCCTGTTTTCCAAAAATTTCTTCGTCGGGGAAAAAAGTGACTTTGGTTCCCACGCTTTTAGAACTTCCGATCACCGTAAGCTTAGAAGCCGTCCTTCCTCGCTCATATCTCTGATGATAAATCTTGCCGTCACGCCTGACCTCAACTTCCAACCATTCGCTCAAGGCATTCACGACAGAGACGCCCACCCCATGAAGCCCGCCCGAAATTTTGTAGCTCTCATGGTCAAATTTACCTCCTGCATGAAGCGTGGTGAGCACCACTTCAACCGCTGGCTTCTTCTCTGTTTTGTGAATATCGACCGGAATTCCCCGTCCGTCATCCGCTACGGAAAGACTGCCATTGGTATGAATCACTACATCGACTTTTTTACAAAAACCCGCCAAGGCCTCATCCACGCTGTTATCCACTACCTCATAAACCAGGTGGTGAAAACCTCGGATCCCTGTATCGCCAATGTACATGCTCGGCCGACGACGAACCGCCTCTATTCCCTCAAGAACGGTAATGGTTGTTGCGTCGTATTTCTGTTCTTTCTTTTCTTCTTTAACTTCTTCTTTCGCCACTTTTCACTCCAAAAATTCTAATTTTATTCTTGAACTCATCCAATCTGATATTGGATTTCCTTCACGACCTCTTTCCCTACAAGAGATTGAATTTTTTCTAAAATTTCCTTCTCGTGACGTTTCGTAATTTCATAAAGCCAATCGGAAGAATCTACGAAAACCTTAAGTTTTTTTGAGCGAACCTGATAAGGTCGGGAATGGGAAGCGATCGCATCACCGACAACTTCTTTCCAATGAAAGAAAATTTTCCCATGATTCTTAAGATCGGCCTGCTCAAGAGAGAGAATCACATCTTCAATCACCTTACCCACATGAGTCGGTTCTCTTTTTTTACGCTCAAGCACTGGCTTCTTCATACTGGCCACTTTTAACCCCAAACCATTTCCCTTGCGGAATTAAATCTCGATGAAAATCGATCGCGGTGATGGACACAAAAGATTGATAGGGAGAAAGAACTTGCATGAGCCCCTTCCTTCTCCTTTCATCTAATTGAGTTAAAACATCATCTAAAATAAAAAAAGGCGTCTTTCCTTCTCTCTTTTTTAAAAAATCACCCAGGGTTAATTTCAGGGCGATCACCAAAGACCGCTTCTGCCCCTCTGAGCCAAAATTCTTTATTTCTCTGGCATCCATCATGAAAGAAAGATCATCTCGATGGGGCCCTTCCCGAGTACACCTAAAGAGAATATCCCTTTCTTCAGCCTGGAGCAACTTCTCACAAAAATTCGTCTGAATCTCTTCCAGACTGTCACCCTCTATAGAGCTTCGATAGAGAACCTCAACCTCTTCATCCTTTTCAGCAACTCCTGCATGAAGACTTCTCAATTCGGGATTAAGAGACTGAAGAACTTGTTTCCTTCTCCAAATAACGTAAGCCCCATGTTCTTCTAAAATTTTATTCCAAACTCTGATTCCCGCTCTCTCAAGATCAGGCCCCCGCTGAAGAGAGCGATTTCTTTGCCTTAAACCTTGATAATACCTAACACAGTGAAGATAATACCGCTCATCCCACTGAGAAATAGCCAAATCTAAAAATTTTCTCCTCCTTGCCGGTTCCCCGTCAATGAGAAGATAATCCTGGGGTAAAATTTCAATCACCTGCATCGTCCCCAGAAGCTGAGAAAGACGAGCTTTCTCACTCCCATTCACCCGAGCAAGTTTTCGATCTCTAATCAGTTCAATCTCAAGCTCTAACAAACGGTTTCCATCCACAAATTCTGATTTTAAAAATGGAAATCCTCCAGACCATGGGTAGAGATCTTCGAGAGATGAAGTTTTAAAACTCCTTCCGGTTGCTAAAAGGTAGATGGCCTCAAGGAGATTTGTCTTTCCTTGAGCATTCTCGCCTATAAAAACATTCTGGAAAGAGGAAAATTTTAAACAAGCCTCCTTAATATTACGATAATGTTTAACCTCTAAACTTTTTAAAATCCTAACCTCCGAGAAGCTGTAAGCGACAGCGATAAATTTTAAAAGAATTTATTTCTATTGAGAGTTTACAATTTAACTCCATCCTTTTGTACTCTTTTCTACCATCTTCTTCTAAATAATCTCCAAAAACCATTTCAATTTACCTTATACTTCCGAAAACCACATACCTGGCCCCACGATCGGTGTCGGGAGCACTGAGCCTGTGGGGGTCATGATTGCTCCAGATCCTGGGACGAATCCTCCTCCAAAATTAAAGGGATCAAAGGGTGAGTTATTCTCTGGATCTCTGAAAGCGACTCCAGATCCCTTCTGTTAGGTCAAATTCGAGCCAGAACTCCCTGTACCACATTCTGCACCCGCTCTCTTCTTTTCACCATCACCATTCAATATCTTGTCCAGGATCGAACTTCCTATCATTATAATAATTGTTAGAAGGTCCAATCCAAAATCCTTCCCACTCGGATCCACCCGATTCCACGGGTTGTTGTTAGTATAGCTATACAGATTGAGCGAGTCGGCATAGCCTATCGAATCCGTCTCGAGAAATCTCCCAAGCGCTGGATCGTAATAACGGGCTCTAAACTAGAAAAACTTATTCGATTTTCACTGCTTTATTTATAAGAGCAGAAACTATTTAATGGAATTTGATTTCTTATACTTTTCCAGCTCTTGTTCCCAACTTTCCCCATGAAGATTTTTAAAGTACCGTTTCCTAATTTTATCTTTTGAGACTTTTCTGGTGCTCAGAAACGTTCTGCCTTCTTCAAATAAATTTTTCCCTTCGCAGTGAAAAGCATTAAACATCGTCCAAGTCATCAATTCATAAAAAGGATTTTTGATCCCAACTTTCCGTCCAACTTTATGCCAAACTCCACTCAAACTCGGAAGCATAAAACCGGATTTACCGACTTTGTAGCCGTTCTTTATAAGGATTCTTTCTGGCCAGTACTTAATTGTAAAATTATAAATGTCTTCAAATTTCACGGATCAATCTCCAACTCTTTGCCCGCCTGATGTGTAAGAACCTTCCCGCCTAGTGTTTGTTCTGTCGTATTTCTTCCATTTATCTCCCCTATGACTTGTATAGCTCTCTCGCCAAATCTTTCCAGTTTTTTTATGTCTAAAACCTTGTCCATTTTTTAGTCCAGTAAACTTACTACGATCTGTATCAGGGGTTTCTTCAAGACCTCCTCTTTGCCCCCTAAACCACCCCAGAGAAGGACGTCCGACTAAAAATGTTCCTACTACGCCCTGAGGGGTGACGAGTGCTCCCCCTATAGCAACTGGAGAAGCTCCTCCCCAAGGATTAAACGGAGGGGTATGCGACGAGGGTTCATTCCTTCCTGATCCTCCACAATCCCTTTTAGTTCCAGAGGAACTCGTTGTATCCTTCTTGAAATTCGATGCGTCATCGCTTTCTTGAATGACATAGGGACCGGCTTCTCCTAGGTCATTTCCTATATCATAATACGAGGAGGCATCTTCCCCGTCCATTCCCTAATCTGAAGAGTCAATGTTGTATCAAATGAAAAATCGTCTGTCCCTTCAGGATCCACCCGATTCCACGGATTATTCCCGCAATAGGTATAGAGATTAAGCGAGTCCACATAGCCGATGGGGTCGGTTTGGAGGAATCTTCCAAGCGTTGGGTCGTAGGTGCGGGCCCCAAACTGGAAAAACTTATTCGGTTTTCAAAGAGCAAACTGTTACGAAATTTATGATGCATGTTAGTAAATCAATGAATCAATGAACGTCCTGCTTCTCTCTCGAAACCGCGAAGATCTCTCCAATCTCTAAAAGAAATTTCCCCCCAGGATCCACCCTATTCCACGGATTGTTGTTGGTGTAGCTGTAGAGATTGAGCGAGTTGGCGTAGCCGCTGGGGTCGGTTTCGAGGAATCGACCTAGGCGGGGTCGTAATCGCGGGCTCCAAACTAGAAAAACTTATTCTGTTTTCAAAGAGCAAAAAAGTTAAAGTAAAATTTAATACGAATAGATTTGTCTATAGATAATAGGTTTTGGATTGGGTACTTCCTTTGGAAGATCACCAAAATACTGATGACTTTGAGTCAGAAAATCCACTCCTATATTAATCAACTCTTGCCCCATTTTTGAAGCATTAATTTCTGGTGAGGTCGTGATGGCTCTGATTTTTTTCTCAATTTCTTCCATCCATTTTTTTGCCTCAATTTCATTGACACGCTGCGACTCTCGCTCCCAAACAAAAAGAACGACCTCTTTCTCATCTTGGTAACTTTTAAAAACTCCCCGATAAAATTTAAATCGCCCTAACCCGCCCCAATGAATCAACAAGTTAAAAATCTGTTCTTTTTGAGTCTTGTTATCCATAAAATCACCTAATTGTTTAGGGTCATATTGACTGTACATCCAAAATATACTTTGCAGGA
>JACOUC010000041.1 GCA_016178055.1 Chlamydiota bacterium
CAAATTGAATGGTTTAAAGCGGGCTCGGCACTAAACTTGATTCGTTCAAAAGAAAAAGAAATTAAAAGTGAAAAGTGAAAAATTAAAAGTTACAATCGAGCATCGAGAATCAACATATTTTTAAGGAGACTAACATGATTAACTCTCGTTTTTTAACATTATGCGGTATTGTACTCATCGCTGCCCTCTCTCGCCTTATCCCTCATCCACCCAATGCAACGCCTTTGGCTGCCATTGCCCTTTTTGGAGGCGCTTATTTTTCTAAAAAATATTTAGCGTTTCTCGTTCCGTTCTTAAGCCTTTTCTTAAGTGATCTCGTGATCGGGATTGACCCTGAAATGGGAGCTGTTTATCTTTCCTTTGCAATGATTGTTGGAATCGGACTCTTGCTCCAAAAGAGAAAGGGGGTTTTCTCTCTTTTCTCAGCTGCCTTAACAAGCTCTGTACTCTTTTTTCTCATCACCAATTTCAGTGTTTGGCTGGGAGGACGTCTTTATCCTAAAACGTTAAGTGGTCTTGGAACCTGTTTTATTGCCGCCATTCCCTTTTTTAGAAATACGCTACTGGGCGATTTATTTTATGTTGCGATTCTCTTTGGATCCTTTGCCCTGGCTGAGAAAAAATTTTCCGTCCTAAAAACACCCTCATGGGCTCTCAAAGAAGTAAAATAGGCCTATGATATGAGCCAGCTTCCGTCTTCCTCTCCATGGTAAAAATTAAAGAGGTAAAATGGTAAACTGTGTTTTGCCGTTTCTGTATTTTTTAGTCAAGTAAAGTTTACGCTTCTTTATGGGCTTCGACCTCAATTGCAATCTCGACCTCATCTCCCAAAGCCGATCCTCCATAAGTGATTCCAAAATCTGATTTTTTAATCACCGTCTCGGCCTCCCAACCTGAAAGATCCATATTCTCCATTCCCTTTCCAAATCCGGTAGATTTCACATTTAAAAAAATCTCTTTGGTAACACCCTTCATTGTAAAATCCCCCGTAACTTCATATTGATCCTCTCCTATTTTTTTCCAAGACTTACTCTGAAAGGTAATTTTTGAATATTTTTCCACATCAAAGAAATCTGGACTTTGAAGATGATGATCTCGTTTTTCATTTCGTGTATTGATGCTAGCGGCCTCAATCGTGGCCTGGGTTGTATTGGTTTCCATATTCTCACGATTGACTGCAATGACCCCCTCAAATTTATCAAAAGTGCCTGTAACCTTGCTAAGGAAATGACGAATCTTAAAAGTGATCGACGAATGAACGGGATCAATCACATAATTTTCTGTTTCGGCATAAGTCAAAACACTGATCCAGCAGCATAAAATCGATAGAATAATTTTTTTCATTTGACATCTCCTTTTTTCGACATTTTTAATAGCGTATGTTAGAATGCCCGCATGAAAAAGTCGAATGAAAAAGGGAAGCAAATTGTAACACTGGGGCTTATTCAGACCCAAGCAGGTAATAATGCCAAAAAAAATTTAGACCATGCCTTGCAGAAAATAGAAGTGGCTGCTCGTAAAGGAGCGCAAATGATCTGTCTTCAAGAGCTTTTTTGCTCTCTTTATTTTCCTCAAACGGAAGATGTGGATTTTTTTCAATTGGCCGAAACCATTCCAGGGCCCACGACTCAAAAACTTTCGAAGTTAGCACGGCAAAAAAAAATCGTCATTATTGCATCCCTTTTTGAAAAAAGATCTGCAGGTCTTTACCACAACACGGCTGTCGTCATTGATGCTGATGGAGCGATTCTGGGCATTTACCGAAAAATGCATATCCCCGATGACCCTTGCTTCTATGAAAAATTTTATTTTACTCCGGGAGACACAGGCTTTAAAGTTTTCGACACTCGGTTTGGACGCGTTGGAGTTCTAGTGTGTTGGGATCAATGGTTTCCTGAAGCCGCTCGCCTGACAGCCTTGAAAGGCGCTCAAATCCTTGTTTATCCAACGGCCATTGGCGCACATGACAAAGATCGCGCCTTTGCCAAGACCCAACATCAAGCCTGGGAAACCATTCAAAGGTCTCATGCCATTGCCAATGGGGTTTACGTCGCTTCTGTCAATCGGCTGGGGAGAGAAAATGATTTAACTTTTTGGGGAGGATCTTTTGTTTCGGACCCCTTTGGAAAAATGCTTGCAAAAGGGAGTTCTAGCAAAGAAGAAATTCTGATCGTCCCTTGCGACTTAAAGAAAATTGAAGAAACGCGCCACGGTTGGCCGTTTCTGCGGGATAGAAGGATAGATGCGTATCACCATTTAACTGAACGATATATCGACTCTTTTGATAATAAATCAAAATTTAAAAATCAAAATGGCCTGGTTGCAACAGGATAGGGAAAATTTTTAATTTTGATTTGTCATTTTGATTTTTGCATTTTGATTTTTGATATCCGAGCACATTGAAAATCCTATGCAAAATAACAGAACAACCTTATCCGATAAAGCCAAGTAGACTATTTTTTTGTTTACTTGGCTTAAATATATAATATAATAAAGCCAAGTAGACTGATAATTTACTTACTTGGCTTTATAGGGATCTCTGATTTATGACATTCGCCCTGCAGCGACCTTTAAAAGTCCATCAGAACAAGACCTTTATTGGAAGAAGGGCGGAAATGCACCGATTCCAGGAAATTGAAGCTCGTCAGGAGGCAAGTCTCGTGGTGGTCTATGGCCGCAGAAGGGTCGGTAAGACAGAACTGATTGAGCAATATTTTAGAGAACGCCGTCTGATTAAGTTTGAAGGGTTAGAGGGAGCCTCTCCAGAAGCGCAAATTTCTCATTTTTTATATCAGCTTTCGAAATACACAAAAGACCCCTTGGTCTCTCAACTTAAATTTGGCTCTTGGCTCGAAGTCTTAGATTTTTTGGGCGACTTGGTTTTGAAGGGAAAATGGACGCTTTATTTTGAAGAGATTCAATGGCTGGCGAACTATTCTGATACGTTCATCTCTGCGTTAAAATATGTCTGGGACAATAAACTCAGACACAACAAAGAACTGATACTCATCCTGTGCGGGTCCTCTCCTTCTTTCATTATCAATAAAATTTTTCATTCTCGAGCCCTTTACAACAGAAGCCAATATCCACTTCTACTTAAAGAATTCAACCTCCAGGAAATTCGGGACTTTTTGGGCCCTAGAAGGTCCCCTCACGAAATCATGGATGCCTGTCTGACAACGGGAGGAATTCCAGAATATTTAAAGTATTTAAAAACCTCTAGCTCCATTTTTTTAAGCCTCTCTCGAGAATCGTTTCGTCAAGGCGGTTTTTTCACCGACGAAGACGAAAGAATTTTTATCAGCAGTCTTGCAAAAAATCCGAACTATCAAAGGATTATTGAATTTTTGGGTAAAAGAAAATTTTCCACACGCGATGAGATTGCAAAATATCTCAAAATTAAACCCGGGGGAAATCTTACGGAACTCCTCAAGGATTTAGAAACCTGCGGCTTTATTTCTCGATATGTGCCCTATTACCTAAAGCCCGAAAGCATGCTTTCGCGTTATTGCATCACCGATTCGTTTTTACAGTTTCATGCCAAGTTTATCCGCCCCATCAAAAAAAGGATTGCCCGAGGGGATTATGACGAAGACCCCACAAGGGCCCTGCCAAAAGAAAGTTATCAGAAATGGTTGGGATTTGCCTTTGAGCGTTTTTGTCAAAAATCGCATCGCATTTTTTCTAACGTGCTTGGATTTAGTGCAGTGCAATACAGATGTGGACCCTTTTTCAGTCGGCGCACAGATGAGTTAAATCCTGGCTATCAGATTGATCTCCTCTTTGATAGAGACGATAAGGTTTTAACGGTATGTGAAATAAAGTACACCGAGGCAGCAGTTGGAACGGAAGTCATTAACGAGATGGATAGAAAATTAGAACTTCTTTTGAATCCTAAAAAGAAATCCATTCAACGAATTCTCATTGCCCCTTTTGGAGCAACAAAGGCC
>JACOUC010000042.1 GCA_016178055.1 Chlamydiota bacterium
AATTCCCCTTACCGAAGCCACGGATCGTCCATCGCTTTTATATACCGTCAAAATTGAGTGAGGCTTACTGAAGAGCCGTATGCGGAAAATCCGCACGTACGGTTCCGTGAGGGGCATTGAAATATATGTCTACTCGACAAATAAAAAGCGAAAAGGCAGGCGAAATATGGCTGAGGATATTTTTAAAGTAGGGGCTGAGGGGATTGATGTTGAAAAGATCATGCAGCAAATTAGAGCTCGGATTGAGGAAAAGAAAAAAGCAGGGGTGTATGAGAAGTATGATCTTTCAGGAATCTCCAGGCTCGAGCTTGAAAACATGACGAAAGAGGAAGAGTTTTTAAACTATTATACCGAAATTCTTCAGAGAACCTGTGACATTGATATTTCAGATTTTCCTATTATCAATGAGGGAGGATTTCTTGGCAGAATTGAGGTTTTAGTTAAGAAAATTCTATGGAAGCTTCTTAAATTTTACACCTACCGTCTTTTTGCTCAGCAAAAGGAATTCAATTGTCAGGTAACGAATGCCTTCCTTTCTCTTCGCAAGGTGATGGATACAAGGTTTAAAGAGATGCATGAAAGGCTGGACCATATATCAAAAATCAAAAATCAAACATCAAAATGACATATCAAAATTCAAAAATTTCACAATGCTGTTGTGGAGTGGACATTTTAAATTTTACATTGTCATTTTGCATTTTGATTTTTGATTTTGAAAAGGAGCGAAGCGACTTTGGAAATTTCCCAATTTGTTCCCGGTTTTTTGGATGGTGATGCCATTTCAAATTATGCTGTCCAGCTTCAAAAAATCATTCAGGGCTGGGGTCTTGTTTCTCATATTTATGGGGTCAGCCGCCATGTACACAGCCTTGTTCCAGACCGATGCCTTGATGTAAGGACTTATCGAGCGGATGCCCGCAATATTGCGATTTACCATTTTTCCGTTGGATCTGAAATGACGGATTTTTTTATGAGGCTTCCAGAAAAAAAAGTTTTGATTTATCACAATGTGACCCCCCCTCAATATTTTCATGCCATATCAGAGGAAAAGGCCTCTGTCTTAAGAAAGGGAAGGGAAGAATTAAAAAAGTTAGCTAGCGTTCCGGATCTAAGTCTTGCGGTCTCCCCTTACAATGTTCAAGAATTAGGTGAAGCAGGTTTTAAAAATCCAAAAGTTTTTCCCCTTTTATTAAATTTAGAAGATTTAAATAGAATGCCTAATCCGAAAATCTTGAGACAATTTAAAAAGAAAACGCTCAATATTCTTTTTGTGGGACGGGTGGCGCCCAATAAAAAAATTGAGGATGTGATTTTGAGTTTTTATTACGTGAAAAAATTTTTGGAGCCCAAAGCTCGTCTTTTTATTGTCGGGGCCTTTGCAGGAATGGACCGATATCTGGCTTATTTAAGGGCTTTAGCGATTGAACTTGATCTTCAAGATATTTTTTTTCAAGGGCATGTGACCGAGAAAGATTTGGTGGCTTATTATCGCTTGGCCCATCTTTTCTTGTGCATGAGTGAGCATGAAGGATTCTGTATTCCTCTTTTAGAAGCCATGCATTTTAATGTCCCTGTGCTTGCCTTTGATGCGACGGGTGTTCCCGGAACACTGGGGGGAGCCGGTGTTCTTGTGAAAAGAAAGGAATACCCTGCTATTTCTGAAATGATCATGACGCTTTATAAAGATAAAAATTTTCGAGAGGCGGTGATTCAAAAACAGAAAGGGCGTTTAAAAGATTTTGATCGTGAACGTTGGGCACAAAAATTCAAGAGATTGTTAGAACCTTTATTTTCAAAGGTTAATCGATGAATCTATTAAATCCGCAATCCGCAATCCGCAATCCGCAATCTTTTAAGATCGCTTTTGTCATCCCACGCTATGAGATTGGAACCGCTGGAGGGGCTGAAATCCATGCGGCCGAGCTGGCTCATCGTCTGGCTCAAAGAGGACACAAAATCGAGGTTTTTACAACGTGTGCTCAGGACCATCACCTCTGGGAAAATGTGATGAGAGAAGGAGAGGAAGAAATAAAGGGCGTACGTGTTCATCGATTGAGTGCCGACACACGAGAAAATATTTTGCTTTTTTCTCATCTTCAAAGGAAGATGCATTTAAATATGCCTCTTTCTCAAGAAGAAGAACTTGCTTGGTTAAAAAACAGTGTTCATAGCGAAAAGCTTTATCAAACTCTTGAAGAGCGGACTCCAAGCTTTGATGGCGTTATTTTTATGCCTTATCTTTTTGGAATTACCTTTGAAGGAAGTCGGCACGTGGCTGACAAATTTATTTTGATTCCTTGTTTGCATGATGAACCCTTTGCGAAACTTTCGATCACTAAAGAAATGTTTGAGAGGGCCCGCTTCATTTTTTTTAACACTCAGCCTGAATCAGAATTAGCTCAGAGGCTTTACCTATTAAATTCTGATCGCTTAGCGTTAGTCGCACTTGGATTTGATGAATATTCTCAACCGTCAGGAGAACTTGCTTTTCGCCAAAGGTATGGTTTAGGAGACGCGCCTTACTTCATTTATGTGGGACGCTGGGAAAAGGGAAAGAATGTAGATTTGCTGATTCATTATTTTCGCCAATATTTTTTAAGCAGGAATGAGCGAAAATTAAAATTTGTCCTTTTAGGATCTGGAGATGTGGAAATTCCAGATGCCTTTAGCGAAAATATTCTTCCCTTGGGGTATATTTCCGTTGAGGATAAATGGAATGCGATTCGAGGTGCAACAGCCCTTTGTCAGCCCTCCCTGAATGAAAGTTTATCGATTGTGATCATGGAGGCCTGGTCCTTTAAAACGCCTGTCTTGGTTCATGAAAATTGTGCTGTTACAAAACATCATTGCGTTCAAAGCGGTGGAGGACTCTATTTTTCAAATTATTTTGAGTTTGAAGAAGCCATTGATTTTTTTCTAGATCATGATTCTCTTCGTCGCTTAATGGGCGAACGTGGATATCAGTACGTAAGAGAGCATTATTCATGGGAAAAGGTCTTGGACCGGTTTGAAACAGCGTTCGAGGCCTATCTTAAAGGGCGAGCAATTAAACAATGAGAATCCAAAAATCAAACATCAAAAATCTTGTCGGACAATGTAAAACTTAAAATGGCTCCTTTGCAATAGCGTTAGAAATTTTGGATTTTAGTATGTCATTTTGCATTTTGATTTTTGAATTTCAAATTGACTATAACAGGTGATTCAATGAAATTAGCCTTTATTATTCCCCGTTATCATGTTCCTCAGGCTGGGGGGGCAGAAATTTTAGTTGAAAACCTTGCTCGTGAATTGGTCAAGAAAGGTCATGAAATCGATGTTCTGACAACCCGTGCGCAAAGTCATCTTCAATGGAAGGATGAATTCCCTTCAGGTGAAGAATGGATCAATGGAGTTCGTGTTCATCGGTTTTCATTAGATGCTCAATTTCATTCAAATCAATTTGTGCGATTACAACAAAGAATTGAGAGGGGATGGCCCCTCAAGCCTCGTGAAGAAGAAATATGGATGAAAGGGAGCGTTCACTCTCAGGAGCTTTATCAGGTTTTAGAGAATGAAGGGAAAAAATGGGACGCCTTCATTTTCGCCCCTTATCTTTTTGGAATCACTTATGAGGGATTGAAGGTTGTTCCAAAAAAATCATTTTTGATTCCCTGCCTTCATCCAGAGCCTTATGCTGATTTAAAAATATTTAAGGAAATGTTTCAATATCCACGAGGTTTTCTCTTTAATTCTTATCCTGAAATGAAATTGGCAAAAAGGCTTTTTGGAATTTCGGACAACCACTGTGAGATCGTTGGAATGGGATTTTCGGATTCTATCTCGATGGGTAATGGCACGTTTCGTCAAAAGTTTGGGTTAGGAGAAACCCCCTTTTTACTTTATGCAGGTCGTCGGGAAAGAGGTAAAAATACCCCTCTTTTGATCCATTATTTTTCGACGTATGAAAAGCGTCATCCCGGTTCTCTTCTTCTTGTTCTTTTGGGCAGTGGAACAGTAGAGGAGCTTTCAATAAAAACAAATGTGATTCGCGATATTGGTTTTGTCGATCGCCAGGAAATGTTAAAGGCTTATCGCGAAGCTTGGGTGAGTTGTCAGCCTTCTCTCAATGAAAGTTTTTCGATTGTCCTCATGGAATCCTGGCTTGCGGGAACCCCTGTGATGGTCAATGAAAAATGTGAAGTGACACGGGATCATGTAGCGCGTTCCAAAGGGGGGCTCTGGTTTAATAATTATTTTGAATTTGAAGAAGGATTAGATTTCTTTCTCAAAAATGAGCATTTAAGAAAAGAGATGGGAGAAAATGGAAGAAAGTATGTTTTAGATTGTTTTAAATGGGATAATATTTTAAATCGATTTTTAGGGGCGATTCAAAAAGGGCTTCGTAAATGAAATTTGTTAAAAATTTTTACCATCGTGTTAAAAGCGAGAAATTTTTTAAATCAGGGTCTATTCTCTTTTTTTCAACCTCGATTGGAAATTTGGCAGCCTATTTCTATCAATTTGCCATGTCCCGTCTCATGAGGCCTGAAGATTTTGGGACCTTAAATAGTCTACTCTCCCTCTTTGCTATTGAGACAGTCCCCGTTACAGTGATTGGAATGGTCATTATCAAATACGTTTCCGGATTTTACGCACGTCAAGAAATGGGAAAATTGAAATTATTTTTAGTGAATTCTTTTAGAAATCTCTCTTTGCTGGGTTTTTTTTTAGCCATGCTTGTTTTTATGACTCGTTCCTATGTGGCTCATTTTCTAAAGTTAAATACCGTGACTCCGTTGTGGATTTTGGCTTTGATGATATCGGTCAGTTTTGTCATCCCTGTCGGAGGGGCTCTTCTTCAAGGGCTTCAGCTTTTTGGGCGTTTTGGAGGAGCCATGATCAGTACCGGACTTTTGCGTTTGGCGTTGGGGGTGTTTTTAGTGTGGCTAGGGTGGGGAGTGAATGGAGGTCTTTGGGCTAATTTTTTAGCCAGCTTTGCCCTGGCAATATTTTTTTACCAGCCCCTTCGAAAAATTTTAGAGGCGTCTTTTACCAAAAAAATTGAGAAGCATACCCGAGAAATTCTTTTATTCTCTCTTCCTGTAACGCTGGCCCTTTTAGGGAGTTCAGGTCTCATTAATTTAGATTTAATTTTAGTGAAACATTTTTTTTCTCCCTCTTTAGCAGGGCAATATGCCGCGGCGGTTATTTTAGGTCGGTCTATTTTTTACTTTCCGGGTGCTTTATCGATGGCCATGTACCCCATGATCAATGAGGCCGAGGCCCTTCAAAAAGATTCTTTTCACATCCTCAAAAAATGTTTAATATGGACGGCATTTCTCTCTGGAAGCGGACTTGTTCTTTTTATGATTGTTCCGGATTTTCTGATTAAAACACTTTTTGGGGCTCAATACACAGAGGCCTCTCACTTGCTTCCTCTTTATGCCTTGGCCATGCTTCCCTTGGCTCTTTCAAACATCTTTATCCAATTTAATCTGGCCTTGAGAAAATATGGATTTATTTATACGATTTTTGGAGCTTGCGTTTTAGAATGGGGGCTTATGGCTCTTTTCCATCAGAGTTTAGACGAGGTTTTGATCATTCTCAATGTTGTTGAGTGGGCCTTGGTAATGACGCTGTTTGTAATGGGTTTTCGAAAACGAGGGGTGCAAAATCTCCTAGAAATTTAATATTTGCATTACTAACGCATATTATTCTATAATATATGCGTTAGTAATGCAAAGTTAGGTTTCTGATATGGATAAGCCATTCCTGAAAAGTGTTATTGTCGATCAGCGTAAGCTGATGGAGGATACTTTTGGAACACAGAAGATCATTGAGCGAGAGGGACTTGAAGAGGCTCGGGGAGGCCTAAGACATCCTAATATTCTCCTTATTTCTGGCCTGAGGCGAGCGGGAAAGTCTTTTTTTTCACACGCCTTGGTAGGCGGTGGGCGGTATGGTTTTATTAATTTTGATGATGAACGTTTGATTGGTTTTGAGTCGAGTGATTTTAACCGGGTGCTCGAGATGTTTTATGAGCTGTACGGGGATCTTAAGTTTCTCCTCTTTGATGAAATACAGAATGTTTCAGGGTGGGAGCTTTTTATCAATCGGCTTCGTCCTAAATATCGGATCATTGTTACGGGGTCTAATGCGCATCTTTTGAGTTCTGAACTGGCAACACATTTAACAGGGCGATTCTTAACTCGTACGGTTTTTCCATTAAGCTTTAAAGAATTTTTGAGTTTGAATGGATTCGTGCCGGGGCCTGACTCATCCTATTCAACAAGGGAGAAGGGAACGATTGCATCTTTTTTTTCTCAATACTTGAATCAGGGGGGAATTTTTGAATTTTATAAATTTGGCAATGAATTCTTGCGAAACTTGTTTTCGAGCCTTATTACAAAAGACATTGTTTTTAGGCATCAGATTAAATATTCCGCTATTCTGCAAGAATTTGCCCTTCTCCTCATTAACTATTTCACAAATAAGCTTTCCCTAAACAAGATTGCAAAAAGTCTTGACCTAAAAAGTTCTCATACGGTAAAGGAATACTTAAAATACTTAGAAGACACATTTCTGATTTTCACAGTCAATAAATTTTCTTACAAGGTGAAGGAGCAATTTGCTACCCTTAAAAAGGTCTATGTGGTAGACAATGGATTCATCAGCGCGTTATCCCATAAATTTACAGAAGATCGTGGCTCTCTCCTTGAAAATCTTGTGGCCATTGAGCTCAAAAGAAGGGGTGCTCTTGAGCGTTTTGAACTCCTTTATTGGGATGATTACCGGCGGGAGTGTGATTTTATCCTCAAGAGAAGTCGTAAGATTTTTGCGGCTTTTCAAGTGTGTTCTGGACTGAATTTAAAGAATGAGGAAAGGAAAGTTGAAGGTTTGACGGGGGCCCTTGAAGCGTTTGGTTTGAAAGAAGGGCTCATTCTCACGGAAAGTGAGGAAGGTGAAATGACACGGGGGCATTTCAAAATTAAGATTATTCCGGTTTGGAAGTGGTTATTGGGTTTGTAAAATTTTGATGGCTTGAGAAGGATTAATCCTATGCAAGATTTTGAAGGAAAAATTTCTATTCTAATGCCCGCTTATAATGAGGCCAGTCACATTGGAAAAAATGTGTTGGAGACTTGTAAGGTGGTTGAAGAGATTGGTATTAAAAATTATGAAATTATTGTGATTGATGATGGGAGTCAAGACGGTACCTTCGAGGCTGCTTTAAAAGTGGCACAGGATGGGCGAGTGTTGGTAAATAGAGTTAGTAAAAATTGTGGTAAGGGGGATGCTCTAAAAAAGGGTTATGGTTTTGCGACGGGAGACCTGGTTGTTTTCTTAGACTCAGATTTAGATCTTCATCCTCGTCAGATCAGAATTCTTTATGATATCATGAAAGAGAATGATGCGGATGTTGTGGTAGGATCCAAGCGGCATGCGGCTTCTGTTTTACAAAAATATCCGAAAAGGCGCCGGTTCATCAGCTATTCCTATAATCTTATGGTTCGAATTCTCTTTGCCTCTCAAATCAGCGATACCCAAACAGGGTTGAAACTTTTTAAACGAGAGGTGTTGGATGATATCTTCCATAGGATTCTTGTCAAGCGTTTTGCTTTTGATGTTGAGCTCTTGATGGTGGCGCATCATTTAGGTTATAAAATCATGGATGCGCCAGTGGTTCTCGATTTTAATCGCCCGCACCGGATGGGGAGGGTGAGACTCGGGGATATACTGAGGACGTGGCAAGACACCCTGGCCGTTTTTTATCGGCTTTACGTGAGAAAATGGTATGTCAAGTCCAATCGGTCTTTGAACGAGAAGAATCATTGATGAGAGGGAAGAGAGGAAATCTATGCGTACGCTTGTGATTGGAGGAGCTGGTTTTATCGGCTCTAATCTTGCTTATGAACATTTGAAGAGAAGAGACGATGTAACCATTCTGGATAATTTCTCTCGTAAGGGGGCAGAATTAAATTTGAAATGGCTTAAATCTATTTCTCCTCATATGAAGGTGATAAGAGCGGACATTCGATATCATCAGAGTCAACTTGAAAAGGCTGTTTCAAAGGCCGATTTGATCTATCATATGGCAGCACAGGTCGCTGTGACGACCTCTGTTCAGGATCCTAGAATGGATTTTGAGATGAATGCTTTAGGGACCTTTAATGTATTAGAAGCGATTCGTAAGAAAGGTGAGGATCCAATCTTATTTTTTGCATCTACGAATAAGGTATACGGAAAGATGGAGGATCTATCCATTCATGAATCGGTGACGCGTTATCAATTTCCCGCTTCGTTAAAAAATGGGATTGATGAAAATCAAGGCCTCGATTTTTATTCTCCTTACGGCTGTTCAAAGGGAGCTGCAGATCAATATGTTTTAGATTATGCTCGAATTTATGGATTGAGAACAGTTGTATTTAGACAGTCCTGTATCTACGGGTCGAGGCAGTTTGGGATTGAAGACCAAGGATGGATCGCTTGGTTTATCATTGCGTTAGTGTTGAATAAACCCATTACCATTTACGGGGATGGGAAGCAGGTAAGGGATGTTTTGTATATTGAGGATCTTGTCCGTGCATTTCAGCTTGCAAGAAAGGCCATCAGTCGGACAAAGGGACAGGCATTTAATATCGGTGGGGGACCCCATTATACCTTGTCCGTATGGAAGGAGTTTTGCCCTATTCTAGAAAAAGTCATGGGAAAAAAGATCAAGGCATCCTATGATCAAGCCCGACCTGGTGACCAGTTGGTGTATGTTAGCAATATTAAGAAAGCCAAAAAGTATTTTGGATGGGAACCCCAAATTCCTGTAGAAAAGGGAATTCATCAATTGTATCGATGGGTTCTCGAAAATAAAAACTTACTTATGAAAATATTTTGATTTGAATGGATATCCTTATTTTTAATTGGAAAGATCTTGATCATCCAGAAGTAGGAGGAGCTGAGGTTATCACATTTGAGCTTGCAAGACGTCTAGTCCGAGATGGACATCATGTCACTTGGTTTTGTCAACATGTCAAAAACCTTCCGAGCGAAAGTGTTGTTTCGGGTATTAAGATTGTGAGAAGAGGAGGGACTTTATCGACTTACTTTTGTGGATACCGATACTATCGGTCACTTCATAAAAAACCAGATTTGGTGATTGACATGTTGAACACCCTCTTTTGGCAAACGCCTCTTTATGTGAGAGGTAATGTTTTCGCCTATGTCAATCAACTCGCACAAGAGGTTTTTTTCTATGAACTTCCCAAATGGATAGCGGCGGTGGCTTATTTTTTGGAACGGTTTCAATTCTTAAGTTATCGGCGGACCCCCTTCCTCTGTTATTCGAGAAGTACCCAGGGAGATTTGACCCAGGTGGGTATTCCTCTAAAAAATGTGAGGGTATTTCCCATGGGTTTAGACCACGAGCGATATCAACCTGGGGAAAAAGCAAGCTTTCCTCTCTTTCTTTGTGTGAGCCGTTTGGTTCGTATGAAGCGGGTGGACCTGTGTATTCATGCTATGCAAGAGCTGGTTCGAAAGCATCCTCAAGCGAAACTATGCATTATGGGATATGGCTATGAAAGGAAGAGATTAGAGAAAATTTGTCATGAATTATCTTTAAATGGGAATGTTTATTTTCATGATCAGGATGTTCTTTTTTTTGAGAAAAACAGTCGGGATCAAAAGGTTTTTCTCATGCAAAAGGCATGGGCATTGCTGATGCCCTCGGCAAAAGAAGGATGGGGAATGACGGTAACAGAGTCTGCTGCATGTGGGACCCCTGCAATTGTTTCAAGGGTCTCGGGATTGATTGATTCGGTGGTGGAAGGACGTACGGGAATTATTTTATCAAAAAATCCAACGTCGAAAGAGCTCTGTGAGGCCATGAGTCAAATCATCGAAGATGTTTCATTTCGAGAAACCCTTTCAAAAAATGCGATTGAGTGGAGTCAGAATTTTGAGTGGGAAAAAAGTTATCAAAACTTCAAAGAACTCATTATACAATAGGGTGTGTGAAGGTCTATGCAAGAACAAAAAACGGATTTTTTTGTCTCGGTCATTGTTCCCACGAGAAATTCAGCTTCTTTTTTAGAGCCGTGCTTGAAGAGTATTCGTGATCAGGCTTATCGATGTTTTGAGCTCATTGTTGTCGATAATTATTCAACGGATCGGACGTCTCAGATCGCTCAAAAATATGCCGATCAATTTTTAAAGAGAGGCCCTGAACGAAGTGCTCAGAGAAATTTTGGAGTTCGTCATTCGAAGGGAATGTATGTTCTCATCATAGATTCAGATATGATCTTGAATCCTAGAGTCATGGAGGGTTGTGTAGAAAGGGTGAGGAATGATTCTCGAGTGAGAGCAGTGGTGATTCCAGAGGTTTCTATCGGTGAAGGTTTTTGGGCAAAATGTAAGGCCCTTGAGAGGAGTTGCTATGTGGGAGACGATTCAATGGAGGCGGCAAGATTTTTTGATAAAGGGGTTTTTGAAGAACTGGGTGGGTATGATGAAAACATTCATGGTGGAGGAGAAGACTGGGATTTGCCAGAACGGGTTAAAGGGGTTGGACATGGAATAGGTCGTATTCCCTATTTCATTGAGCATATGGAAGGGAATTTGAGACTTTTTGAAACCATGAGGACAAAATATTATTATGGAAAGACAATCGGTTTATACATTCGTAAGCAGCCCGTGCATGCGAAACAGAAATTGCGACTGTTTCGTCCTGCTTTCTTTCGGCATCGATTGACACTATTACGTCATCCGATTCTTTCCTTAGGGATGATTTTTATGAAATTTTGTGAGTTCCTCGCAGGGGGTTTGGGATCTTTAAACTCAAGGGTGAAAGGGGTTCAGGGATGAGTGATTTTTGGAAGAATCAATCTGTTGTTGTGACAGGAGGAGGGGGTTTTCTAGGGACTCATGTCGTCAATCGCTTCATTCAAGAGGGTTGTAAAGATGTCTATTCTGTGAAATCATCCGAATATGATTTGCGGGATGGAGGAGACATTGTTCATCTTTTTCGCAAGACTCAGCCTGATTGTCTCATTCATTTAGCGGCGGTGGTGGGTGGCATTGGTGCCAATATGAAACATCCAGGAAAGTTTTTCTATGACAATGCCATGATGGGAATTCAACTCATTGAGCAAGCAAGGATTTTCAAAATCAAAAAGATAGTTCTTCTAGGTACGGTGTGTGCCTATCCAAAATTTACGCCGGTTCCATTTAGGGAAGAAAATCTTTGGAATGGATATCCAGAAGAAACCAATGCCCCTTATGGCTTAGCTAAGAAAATGTTGTTGGTTCAATCTCAGGCCTATCGACAAGAGTATGGATTGAATAGCATTTATCTATTGCCGGTCAATCTCTATGGTCCAGGCGATAACTTTGATTCGGAATCGTCTCATGTCATTCCAGCCTTGGTCAAAAAATGTTTGGAGGCCATTTCTGAGGAACGGGATGAAATAGGCGTTTGGGGAACGGGAAGCGCCTCGCGTGAATTCCTCTATGTTGAGGATGCGGCGGAGGGAATCGTTTTGGCTGCTGAAAAATATAACAAAGCTGGCCCTATCAACCTTGGGTCTGGAATGGAAATCACCATTAAGGATTTGATTTTTTTAATTGCAGAGTTAACCGGATTTAAAGGGAAAATTGTTTGGGATCATACGAAACCGAATGGGCAGCCCCGCCGCTCTCTGGAGATAAGCCAGGCTGAAAACGAATTTTCCTTTAAGGCAAAGACGCCGTTCCGTGAAGGGTTAAAAAGAACAATTGAATGGTACAGAAGTAAAATGGTTAATGAATCCATTGCAAAACCTTAATGTTGTGATCGTAAGTCATATAGCAACTTCAGGTCCTGCACATGACTTGAGGGATTATTTAATTCCCAAGGTCAAGCGCCTTATTTTTATAGGGCATCCGCTGTTATTTCTTCCTTCAACCCGTAAGAGCAGATCTTGCTGTGAAAAGTATGTGAATGGTAAAAGGACAAAATTAAGAAGGGCGCCGCTCTTCAAAGGACCGGAGTTACTCCTTTATTTAAAAGATTGCTTGTACAGTTTCTTTTGGGTTCTCTTGAGTGGGAAAAAATATGATCTTTGGATTGGTTTGGGAAATATCAATGCTTGGATGGGTTGGTTCTTAAAGAAAATAGGTGTGGTGAGGAGGGTTATTTTTTTTAGCATCGATTATGTGCCGGTGAGGTTTACCAATCAGTGGGTGAATAGGTTTTATCATTGGATTGATGGATGGGTTTATCGCTCGTGCGATTTCACTTGGAATCTCTCTGAGAGGATGATCGAAGCCCGTGAGAAAATTGGGCTTTGTCGAGAGGTCAAACATAAGGTGGTCCCCCACGGGGTTCATTTTGAAAGGATTCAGCGGTTACCCTTTGAAAAAATTCATCGCAATGAAATCGTTTTTATGGGAACGCTTCTTGAAAAGCAAGGGATTCAATATCTGATTCGGGCCCTGCCCCTGGTCCGTGATGTGATTTCAGAGGTGACCCTGACTGTCATAGGAGCAGGTCCTTATGAGAAGGATCTTAAGAAATTGGTTCAATCTCTCAATCTAAACGATCAGATCCATTTTCTCGGGTACATTGAAAATCATCAGGAGCTCGAGAATATATTGTGTCAAGGGGCGTTGGCCATCGCCCTCTATGAGACCCGCGATGGCAATTTTTCTTATTATGCAGATCCAGGGAAATTGAAAAATTATTTAGCTGCAGGACTTCCTGTCTTGATGACCGATGTGCCGTCCATTGCTCAGGAGATGGTCAGGAATCATTGTGGAATGATTGTTTCATTAAACAGCCCTGATATTGCTCAGGCGGTTATTCATCTTTTGAAGTCAGATGAGACTTTAAAAGGATATCGCAGGAATGCCATTCAGTTTGCTTCTCAGTACGAATGGAGTGAAGTTTTTAAGAAGGCATTCGAGTCTTGTTTTAAGGAGAATATATGACAGATGCAGAAGGCCTGTTAGAGTTTCGAAATCGTGTTTTGAAGAAGTCAGGTGTTTTAGACTTTCAAGGCGAAAGGGTTTTGGATTTAGGGTGTGGGGATGGATTAGACACCCATTTATTGTCGCGATCTTTTAAGGAATGTATTGGCTCTGACTTACAGGTCCATGAAGGATGGGGTGAGCGGGTCGGGAACCCCTCTTTAAAATTTTTGGTGGCGAATGCCCATCATCCCCCTCTGAAGAAATTTATGTTTGATGTTATTTTTATGAAGGATATTCTTCATCATTCGGGAGATCCAGAAAATGTTTTAAGAGGTCTTCAGTCTGTTGTGAAACCGGGGGGAGTTTTTGTGATTGTGGAGGCGAATCGATATAACCCTATTTTTTATGTACACATGACCCAAATGCTGGGTCATGATCATTTCACCAAGCGTTTTTTTAGAAGACTCATCCTAAAGGTTTTTCCAGAGGATGTTGTCTGCTTTAAAGAATTCGAGGCCCATTATTTTCCAACGCACAATCGAATCTTAAAAGCCTTGATTCAATTTTCTGAAACTGGATTGGAGCGAGCTCGGATCTTTAAGTCGTTTCTTTCTTATAATGCGGCGATTGTATCTTGTCGGGAATAGGAATGTTGAGTATGGAATCAGATCAGTTGCAGGTTTCTATTGTTGTCGTTAATTGGAACGGGAAAAGCCTGTTAGAAAAGTGCCTATCTTCCCTTTTTGAGGGGGATGATCAAAATTTTGAAATTATTTTTGTGGACAATGGCTCGGTGGATGGAAGCGTCGACTTTGTTGCGGGAAGATTTCCACAGATTAAGATTGTCAGAAATCAGAGTAATCTTGGGTTTGCAATAGCCAATAATATCGGCGCCCAAAATGCCTCAGGGGCTTTTTTATTATTTCTTAATAATGATACCATTGTTGAAAAGGATTTTCTTTCGAAGCTGATAGAAGGGATCAAAGATGAGGAAGAAGTAGCTGCCTGCCAACCTAAGATTAAGGTTTTAGGGCGTCCGACCTATCTAGATTCTGCAGGATCCTTTCCGACCCTAACAGGTTTTTTGCGGCACGATGGAATTCGTGAGGTGGATGTTGGGCAGTATGATCAGGTTAAAGAAATTTTTTCTCCAAAGGGGGCCTGTCTCTTGATTCGTAAAGATATCTTTCAAGCGGTGGGCGGATTTGACGAAGATTTTTTTTGCTATTTTGAAGAAACCGATCTTGCTTGGAGAATCTGGCTTTATGGATATAGAATCCTCTTAATTCCTCAGGCCGTGATCTATCATAAAGGGGGAGCGACCTCAGAAAAATTAGATTTTAGTTTTGTTCAGTATCACTCGAATAAGAACAGAATCAACTCCTACTTAAAAAACTTAAGTATTGCAAATTTACTCTGGCTCTTGCCACTTCATTTGACCCTTTACTTTTTTCTGATGGTGTACTCAGCCTTGTTTTTTAAATTTGATCGAGTGAGTGTCTTGATCAAGGCCCTTCTATGGAATTTCTTTGGTTTTTCAGCTACTTTGAAAAAAAGGCGTTTTGTACAAACTCAGGTGAGAAGACGTTCTGATGGTGAAGTTTTTAAGGGTAAGATGGCTTCTATTCCTTGGAAAGAGTATGGGAAGGGGGCTCTTTATTTTTTGAATCCAAAATTTTTTCGTGAATCATAAAGGTTAAACTCATGTCATTAGAACTCAATCTTACAAGGTCAGGAACGATGGAAAATAGATCAGAGCAAATCGCCTCGCTTTTAAAAAATACTTATGATATGGCCTTAAAAAGAAGGGCTGCCCGTCTTTTAAGTGGACTAGAGGTTTTTGAGGGGGCAAGGATTTTAGATTTGGGGTGTGGAGATGGTTTTTATCTTCACTTGCTTTCAGAATTGGGAAATTACGATTTATATGGAATCGATCCTGATGACAGGGCCTTGAAATCGGCAAAGAGAAATTTGGCAGATAAAAAGATCGATTTAAGGCAGGGAAAGATAGAAACCCTTCCTTACGAAGATCATTTTTTTGATCGAATCATTCTTTCAGAAGTGCTGGAGCATTTGCAGGACGATCGTTTAGGACTCAAGGATTGTTATCGAGTTTTGAAGCCTGGAGGAATCGTGATCGCAACCGTTCCTCATGCCCATTATCCCTTTTTCTGGGATCCCCTTAATAAATTCTTAGAAGTCTTCTTCAACTTTCATATTCGGAAGGGGTTTTTTTCAGGTTTTTGGTTTGATCATAAAAGGTTGTATCGTCCCGAAGAGTTGAGATCCATTTTCGAGAAGGAAAAATGGATTGTCTTGGAGCTTGTTAAGCTGACGCACTATTGTTTGCCTTTCAACCACTATCTCCTAAATATAGGGGCACGCTTGCTTCAGGGTCGTAAACTTCCTCAAAATCTTGCTCGCAGTGTTAGCAAGTTTGAGATAGAAGGTTCAGAGACAAAGGGGAAGAGGCTGATGGATTATGTAAGGGATTTTTTGATATGGGTTGACTCTTTTAATGACCGATTGACTCAACCTCATTCTGCTGTAGGCCTTTTTATCAAGTGTAAAAAGTAAGCCGTGTTTTAAACCCTAAAACCGAAATTGGCGCGTGAACCGAGACGCAAGAGCTTGAGCCAGATTGGCCTGAAGACAAGGTCCCCGAAGGGGGAAACGTAGGCATACATTGACAGATGTCTGTCGAGGCTTTCTGAAGGCCAAGGTGGCCAAGATCTTGCGTCGAATTCCGCGATCCAATTTCGGTTTTAGGGTTAAACCCTTCAATGAGATGAAGACCGCAAATATGACCCTTGAGCGATCCCCCAAAGGGATATTGATCCTAACTCCTTTTTTTAGCCCGAATGTTGGAGGGGCTGAAACCCACTTTGATGATCTTGTCATGGCTCTTGATAAGCGGGGTTATAAGATTTTTGTGCAGACCTATTCTCCTTTGACAACCGGGGGGATCCAGTGGCGCCCAAGAGAAGAGTGGGGCAATGTTTGCGTGAGGAGATATCGATGGTTTGGAAAGAATCTCTTCCATAAGATTGACAAGTACCCTTTTTTAGATTTTTTGTATTTGACTCCTTATTTGGCAATAAGGGCTTTTTTATTTATGCTGCAGAATCACTCAAAGATTGATGTGATTCATGCTCAAGGTCTCAACGCTGTTTTAATTGGATGGGTTCTCAAAAAGATATTTTCGAAGAAATTGATTGCAAGTACCCATGCGGTTTATGAACTTGACAAGGTTTCTAAAACAGCCAAAATCATTAAGGCAGTCCTTAACGGAGCGGATCAAGTGCTCTGTTTATCGAAGGCCTCAATGAGTGAGCTCGTTTCTTTTGGAATAGACCCCGACAAGCTGAGTTTGTTTAAATACTGGATTAACTTGGATGTTTTTAAACCTATGCCTAAAAAACAGGTGAGGGATGAGCTCAATTTAAAAGATCAATTTACTGTTTTGTTTGTAGGGAGATTGATCGAGAAAAAAGGTATAAAGGTCCTCATGGGGGTTGCAAAACAAATGAAGCAGATTCAGTTTATTTTTATTGGTACAGGGCCAGAGGAGAGGATGATTCAGACGGAGGCAGAACGATTTTCTCATATTTTATTTCGGGGGATGGTAGAAAATGTAAAATTGTGTGAGTACTACAATGCCGCAGATATTTTTTGCCTTCCCTCCCAATATGAAGAGGGTTTTGGTCGTGTAGGGATGGAAGCGGTTGCCTGTGGAATTCCTGTTGTCGGGGCTAATAAAGGGGGGATACCCGAGGCATTGGACAAGAGTGTTGCTCTTTTGGTGGAACCCACGGTGGAGGGTTTGCACAAGGCCATTGAAAGCCTCTATATCCACTCGGACCAATATTTGTCCCTCAAACAAAATTGTTCGGAATATGCCCATCGGAATTTTTCAGAAAATAATATAGCCCTTATTACAGAACATTATGAGAGATGTTAGGGTTTTAGATGGCTGGAAGGAGATTTTGGATTTTGTTGAAAAACAATCCCCGATTTGAAAATTTTTTTGTCCTTGGTTTACTTCTGGGTGCCTCAATCCTGTTTGTAATTCCCTTTTTTTGGTTTCACGATCCCTTTCTTTTTCTTTGGGGAGATGAGGGGGCGTTGTATTTTCTATCTCCACAAAGGTATATCGAGAAGGCCTTTTACTGTTGGTCTCATTATATTGCAGGGGTAGGGGCCCCAGATCCTTTTATGCCGTCAGCGCTTCCTTTTGCAAGCATCATCTGGTTACTGCAAAAAATCGGTTTGACCCCATCCCTATGTGAAAGGGCCTTTTGGGGGGGCACCCTTGCGGGGGCGTTTGTTTTTACTTCTCTTTTTTTGAGAGATATTTTTGGCCGTTTGAATCGTTTCACCGTATTTTTATGTTTTTTTAGCGGGATTGTTTTTTTGTTATCCGGAACGGTTATTTTGACGGATTGGACACAACTTTCGTTAGAAATCTATCTCTTAGTTGCATTTCCAGCCCTGATCTTTTTTTATTACAGATATTTAAAATGGGGAAAGATGTTATGGCTATTTTTGGGTAGCGGGATCGCTTTTTTCTTTTCCGTATCTCTTCAACAAGTTCCCTGGGTTGGAGGCTATATCATTGGCTGTTTCATCTTTATTCTAACCTATTGGTTTCTGGTATTAAAGAGCGAGGTGTCTCTCGTCCTTTTTGTTAGAAGGACCAGTGTTTATGGATTAAGTGTTTTGTGGGTGAATGGTTTTTGGATTTTTCCAGCTTGTGTTTCATGGTTCTTTCAGCCCCTCATGGGTGAAACGGGTGAGCATGTTGTCCAGGCTTCACATAACGTCCTTTTTCTGGCCGAGAGTTTGAATGTGGGTGATTATCTTTTGGGATTATTTCCTCAAAGATTTTTGATGCAGTTTTCTCAAATGCAAAATTTCCATTTTTGGATTTACCGCTGTAAATATCTTTTTACAATTATTCCTCTTTTGATCGGAATTGCTCACTGGGTTGCAAGAGGTCAGCAAAGAAAAATTCTTATTTCGCTATCCCTTCCATGCCTGTGTCTACTTTATTTTTCAACGGTGAACGTAGGCCCTGGGGGGGTGAAGATTTTTGTATGGCTGGTGGATCATATTCCAGGTTGGTTTATGTATAGAAATTTTTACAACAAATTTCCTTCTTCCCTTGCTTTTTTCTATGCCCTTTTGCTGGGTTATTCTCTTTTTGTCCTTGTCTCTAGATTTGGGTCGTGGGCTCGGGTGATTCAAGTAGGGGCATTTTGTCTATGGGGTGCTTTTTTGATTCGGTCGCTCCCTTTTATAAAGGGTGAAGTTGTCGAGCGGCGTATTCATGCGAACCGAAATGAAAGAACGGTCACTCTCTTCCCTCACTATTTTAAAGAGGCCTGCCAAGATTTGAATGGGTTTTCTCAAGGGGGTATTTTGTCTTTACCCCCTCTGCTTCAGACAGGTTGGGGCTTATATCGGTGGGGACAGGGATTTCAGGGGCATCACCCAGCATTTTTATTTTTGGATAAGCCCTTTTTTGATGATGGTTGGTCTTTCGGTCCCCTGGAGCTCTTTTTTAGAGAGGTGCTTAAGAAAGGTCGGTTAGATACCTTCAAGGACTTGTTACGCTGGCTAGATATTACCTGTGTTTGGTATCCTAAAGATTTTAATTTTTCTCATGCCAAATATCTTAACCTTATTCCCATCCCATCTTTTTTAAGGGAAAGGGGGGTCTTAAGATTCTTGAAAGCTCTTGCAGGAGAAATTCCTCTGGTGTTTAAGAATCGATCCATCCTCCTTTACTTAGACAAGTCAAAGAACATCGAAAAAATTTTTTTATCCAACATGTTTTTCCCGATATTGGGGAGAGGGGGTAAGTGTGAGGATTTTCTATTGAGACATTTGAGTTTAAAAAAATTGATTTGGCTCTATTTAGATCCAAGTATATGGAGAAAATGTGTCACATGGCCTGTGGAAAAATGGATGAGGATGAAGGGGAGCACTCTTTTAACAGACACCCTCAAACAGGATTATAGAGATTTTCTAGAGCGGAATGATCCTTTGAACAAAGATCGTTCAGAGTTTTTAGAAGGTTATCGGAAAATTAAAAGAGAATCTCGATCTTATGGATATATTGCATCAGTTGCTGAAGGGGATCGGCAGAAGAGTTTTTCTACAAGGAAAGGGAGGTTTATGCTGATGGCCTCCTTACGCAGGAAAACTTCTTTTCATCCAAAAACTTCAGGCGTGAAATTTTTTGAGTTCACCCCTTTTCTTTTGGGCGAAACAGGAGGTGTTTTACAGGATGACAAGAACATTGCCTTTGATGCTCGACACTGTGAGTTCAATTTTCACCGGTTGAAATCAGGCCTAGCCATTCAAGCCTATTTCGATGGACCTTTTTCTGAGGATGAGTATGTAAATCTTGGAATTTCTTTCTCTCAAAAATTGAAAAATAAACCTGTCCCTATCAACCTTAGAGATTTTCCCTATCTGGCTGTTGCGTACCGTGTCGCTCATCCAAGGTTTCAAAGAATCCAAGTAGCATTTCGGACTCATGAGGATTCCGGGAAAGGGGTGTTCATTGTTCCGGCCAAAAAATATGAAGAGGCTAGAGGGGCGGTGCACAAAACAGTTGTTATTGATTTGCTGAAAGCCGCTCAAGATGCCCTTCCTAATCGAAAGGACTATTTTTTGAATTCTGTTCATGTCTTGTGTCAAAAAATTGGGAGGAAGCGGGTTTCAAAGGATGTAGGGAAAGTTTATCCTTTTTTTATCTATCAGGTGGCCTTACTTCAAAATAGGCCGTTGATGCTTTATTCTCATTTTCCAAAAGGGCTGACCTCGACAGAGTCATTCTATGAGGAAAAGAAAGGAATTTTAATTCCTGTAGATATGGATCAAGGATATTTTTTGGATGGAAAAAATTTGGTTCGGGTGAAGAAAATTCATCGAGGAATCTCTTTGGAAAATTTAAAAGGAACAGATCTTTTTATTCGGAAAGAGGATTTAAAAAAGGCGTCGCAAGTGAAACATATTTTTCTGTGCTACAGATCCTCTAAAGATGCCCGTCTAGAAAGGGTGGAGGTTCCAAATTATTTTTTTGCTCATCTTGGCCGTGGATATCAGTGGATTATTCCATGGAGGGATGTTCCAAAGATAAAAGGGAATATAGAGGCGATTGAATTGGATGGAGGATCTTCCCTTCAACCTTTACGCTGGCGTTATAGGATTCAAGGTGTTGAACTGAGTCGGGGTCTTGTTCAGAGTGCAGAGGAAAATAGGGATCGACCCGAGGGGCCTCTTTTAGAACTGGACGGGAAAATATGGAGTTTTACGGGTAAAAATCCCGAAAACTTGACCTTTCACAAATTTGAGGGTCGGGAGATTGTTTTGGGTCCTATCGAGATGGAAGAAGGGATTCATCATTTAAAATTTTTCAAGAAAGGGCTTAATATTGAGACCATCGCGTTTTTCCCTGAGGAGATTTATCGCAACATGGAATCGGGTGTATTGAACGTTCCAAAAGTGGATTTTCACCAGATTGATCCTACACGGTATGAGGTCAGTATTGAAAATCTAGAACAGCCCTTTTGGTTGGTGCTCATGGAGAATTATAACGCAGGTTGGAAGGCTTTTGCCTGTAAGGACGGATTTCCTGGGTCGAATCGTTATCCTTTATTTCATCTTGTCAATGCGGTAAAAGAGTATAGAACAAAATTTGAAATCCCTGATCACATCAAGGTGAATAATTTTGCGAATGGTTGGTGGATTGATCCAAAAGGGTTCAATATGGACAATAATAATCATTCAGAATCTAAAAATTTGAAGCTGGTATTGGAGTTTATTCCGCAGAGGTATTTGGAACTGGGCCTCCTGATGGCAGGGGGTGTCTTGGCAGGGATTATGTTTTTCTTGTTAGGGGGTGTATGGATGAAACGGCATTCCTCGTCATCCACAAACAGAGATAGAACATAAGATAACGGGACAGGTTTTTAGAATATGGACAGGCCTCTTTTTAAAAAGACATTTTTTATCCTTGCTCATTGGATGCAAGGTCAGGCCATGAGCGGGGGAGACCGAATCTTTATTGAGTTAAGTAAAAGATGGTCGTCTCAATGGAAAATTAAATTTTTTGTTTCTTCGGAAGGGTGGAAGATTTGTCAAAGAGAAGGGTTGGGTGATTTTGACCATGAGATTTTGGTATCGGACCAATGGAATCGATTTGGATATCTGTTGAATTATCTTTATCGTACTTTGACGGCTATCTTCAAATTGCTAAAATGGAAAGTTGAAGAAGGTGATATCGTGTATTCCTCATCGGATTTTTGGCCAGATGCCTTGCCGGCCCTGATTCTTAAATTAAGATTTAAGGAGAAGGTGAGATGGATTGCGGGTTTTTATCTGGTCATGACCCCTCCCTGGCGTAAGGATTTCCCGTACAAAGGAAGAAGTAGGCTCATGGGCCTGTTTTACTGGTTAACCCAATGGCCTATTTTTTTGTGGGTGAAAAAATATTCTGATTGGGTTTTTGTGACGAGTGAGCCCGATGTCCCCAAATTTGTAACACCCAAGAGGGGCCTTGAGAACATTGTTGTGGTCAAGGGGGGCATTGATCAGCGTCCCTCAATGGAATATCTTTGTTCAGCGAGCGTTCGCCCTATCTCTAAAAGGAAATACGATGCCTGTTTCATAGGGCGATTTTACTATCCAAAGGGTGTGCTTGAATTGATGGATATTTGGCAAGAGGTTTGTAAGGCAAGGCCGAACGCAAGATTAGCTGTGATCGGTGTTGGTATTCTTGAGGGGAGGCTAAAAGAGAAGATTGAACGATTGGGTTTGAAAGAGAAAATTGATCTTTTGGGATTCAAAGATGGGGATGAAAAGTATGAAATTTTTAAGGAGAGCAAACTCGTCCTCCATCCTGCCATCTATGATAGCGGTGGAATGGCTGCTTGTGAAGCGATGGCATGGGGATTACCTGGAGTCAGCTTTGATTTAGAGGCTTTAAAGACCTATTATCCGAAGGGGATGTTAAAAACGCCTTGTTACGATTTGAAGAAATTTTCTGATCATATTCTTCTTTTATTAAATGACACCACGTTATATGAGAAAATGAAAGAAGAAGCCATTGTCTTGGCGAGAGAATGGGATTGGGATAAAAGGGCTGAGGAGATTTTAAAGAAAATAAGGAATCTTATACCATGAACTCCATTTCCGTGGCTTCAATTTCTCCTGAAATTTCTGTTGTGATTCCAAGTTTCAATCATCGGGGAGTCATTCAAACGATCGAATCGGTCTTGTCTCAAGACCCATCCAATTTTGAAATCATTGTTGTAGACAATTCGACGGATCCGACCCTTTGGCAGGTGTTGACAAAATCCTATGGTATCAACCAAAAGGTCAAGTTGATTAAACCAGAAAAAAATCTTGGGGTGACGGGAGGAAGGAATGTTGGACTTCACCATGCCTCTCAAGAAAGTCGCTATATTCTCTTTTTGGATCACGATATTCTTTTGGAGGCTCATGCCCTCAGTGCTTTAAAAAAGGCGGCCGAGTCGGATTTGAGAATCGGGATTGTGACGGGAAAGATTTTGTTTTCAGAAGATCCTGGTCAGGTCTGGTCTGCAGGGACTTCTATTAACTTGCTCACGGGGCAGATTCATTTTACGGGGGGTAAGGATCAGGGACAGTTTGAAGAAACAAAAGAGGTTCAGGTCGCTCCTTCGATTATTTTTACGAAGAAGAAGGTTTTAGAAAAGATAGGTGGATTTGATGATATTTTTTTTGCAGTTTATGAAGACACCGATTTTTGTTTTCGAGCGCATGATGCTGGATTCAAGGTCATTTATAGTCCTCAGGCACGTGCTTATCATAAAATTCCTTTAGAGGCCGAGGAATGGAAAAATAGGCTTCTTTCTCGTACCTACTATATTGGACGAAATCGAATTATTTTTATGAAGAGACACTCGCGGTATTTTAAATGGTTTTTGTTGCTGGTACCCGTGTATTTTTTTTATTATATGACTTTCTCTGTGAGATCTGGTAGATTTGACGGCATTAAAAATTTTTTGAAGGGGACTCTCTCGGGACTTCGTGTAGCGTTTGGAAATGTTAGAGTCAATACATAAAAAATCTGTAGGGGCTTAGATTCGTTTTAAGGGGGGCATCGTGCGAGTTCAAACGAAACCACAAGGGGGGAAGGCATTGTGGATCTGGCTTTTCTTGGGGATTCCACTCTTTTCTTACTTTGTTTTGAAGCCGACATTCAATCTTTCTCTCTATGGGGATGATTGGATGCAGCTTTATCAGATGTGGTTGTCTTTTGATGTCCGAAGAGACCTCTCATTTTTTTCGATTCATTCCTATTTGGGTCCCTATGCCCCTCAGTATTTCTTCTTAGGGGTTCTGCGCTATTTTTTTGGTTACGGGCCTACCGCCTATTTTGTGACTTCAGCGGTGTTAAGGATTTTGGCCACGTTTTCTTTGTATTTTTTTACTTGGGAATTCACGCGGAGTCAAAAGGCGAGTTTTTTTTCTACCTTGCTGTTTATGGTCTCATTTGCTGGGTTAGAGTCTACGGATTGGGTGTTTAACATGAATACGTACGCGGGGATTTTCTTTTTGAACTTTTCGCTTGTTTTCTATTTAAAAATGCGTGAATTGAAAAAAGGGTTATCATGGGACCATTTCTTTTTCTTGATCTTTTTTACCCTTGCCTTGGGCATCGTTCCTGTAAGAATGTCTGGGGCGGTTCCCTTTATTGTGATGAGCGATCTCTTTCTGTTGTGGGTTCGTGAGAAACGTCGTGCGGATCCATTTTTCTTAGGGAGAATTATTCCTGCAGCAGCTGTGTTTTTGTTGTTATACAGCCTGGGTAGTTTTGGGGACAGCAGTGGTAAAGAATGGATGGTTCAGAGGCTTCAAGAAAGACTGATCGATCCTGGATTAAAAGATTTTTTGTACTATCTTTTAGGGACATTGGGACATCTGTCTTTTCCAACAGCCTTAAATCTAGGCCGATGGAGTGAGTTAGGTAAGAGCATCCTTTTTACGACGGGTCTTGGATTATTCATTGCGTGGATGGCTCCTAAAAAAAGGCTTGCCTCTTCTTTGACTGTTGTTATTTTTAATTTGGTTTGGTTGTTTTGTGTCTATGCGATCAAGGCAAAAGAACTGGAGATGACACCCGCAGGTTTGTTTTCTATTTATGCGGGGGGTCAAGTGATTTTTTTGTCTCTCTTACTTTTTTCTCTCACCCAAAAAAAATTTCCAAACTTGGCCTATATGACGGGAGTAGCCCTCCTTTGGATCATTTCTTTTAGTGCTGTTTTTTGGTTGAATATTTCCTGCAACATCGAGCCAACCACTCGTTATTTCACAATGGGTTCTGTGGGATTTGCCATCCTTTTGGCCTCTTTTATAGGCTTGCTTTTGAAGTGTGCGCTTGCAATAGAAAAAAAGTTTTTAAGATATATCCTTTCAGCCGTACCGATGCTTGTCCTCAGTTTCTGGATCGTTTTGAATCTTCAGGCGAGTCGTCTCTATTTGGGAACCTTGGAACAGAATCGTAATAAAGTGATGGCTCAAGAAATTTGGGGTGATCTTTTAAAGAATGTTCCCCATTTGGATGAAAAAGGCCCGAGCGTATTTTACTTTACGTATAAAAATTTTTTTACCATCAATAACCTCTTGCTTTTTGGTTTTTGGCCACATGCAGGCCTGAGCTATGGAATCAAGGATGAACATCTAACACCCGTTCCCGTGATTGATTATCGTCAGTTGCTGCATCTTGTAAAGGATGGTTCTCCCTTGAAGGAAGTGCATGGTCGCCCTGCGATTCCAGTTCCGATATCCAGGGTTTATGCCTTTGATTTTAGAAATGGAAAGCTGGTGAACAAAACAGATGAGACCCGTGTGAGAGTGGTAGAAGATCTCAAGAAAGGTTTAATCAAATGAAAAGTTTACCCCTTGTTTCAATCATTATTCCAGCCTACAACGAAGAGAAAAACATTCGATCTGTTATTGAAGACACACTTCAACTAAAAACGCAATTTCCCTTGGAAATCATTGTTGTCGATGATGGATCTAAAGACGAAACAGCTGATGTTGCAAAATCGGCTGGAGCGGACCGGGTTATTTCTTATCCTAAAAATAAGGGGAAAGGTGGAGCATTCAGGATGGGGGTTGATGAAGCCAAAGGCGAGTATATCATCCAGATTGATGCAGATCATCAATTTCAACCCCATGAAATTCCCTTGCTGGTTGAGGCCTTACATCAAGGATATGATCTTGTCCTGGGGAGCAGGTTTAATCAAGGTAAGGTCGAAAAGGGTTCGGTGAAATGGGTCAATGTCTTTGGAAATTGGTTAATGTCCGCTACAACGACTTTCTTTTCTGGAATTAAGGTTACAGATATTATGGCCGGTTTTAAAGGGTTTAAAACGGAGGTAGCAAGAAAACTTGATTTGGTAACGTCCCATTTTGGCTATGAGGCGGAGATTATTGTTAAAGCGGGGAAGATGGGTTTTTCTGTTAAAGAGATTCCGATTACATACACCAAAAGGATTTTTGGAACGTCGGGGGTCAGTGCCATTCGAGATGGTTCGAAGGTTGCTTTTACAATTGCTAAAATGTATTTCACTTTTCCTGGACAGGTTGTGGGAAGAGGTGTTGTTGGAAAAAGGGTTTTAAAGGCTCTCACTTGGGCATGGTTGGTGATTGTTTTGCCGCTTTTAACAGCCTGGGTTCAAAAAGGGAAAGTCGGCAATCTTACTTATGCTGAACACTTGCTTTTTTCTCTTGCCTTCTTTTTTGTTGTTAGGCCCTTAACGGGGAGTCGGCTTGCTGCACTTGTCTCAAGTACTTTCTTGGCTGTCACACCCATTTTTGATTTAGGGGCGAATGCAACTCTGCCCCTGATCTTTTCAACTCCTCAATCGATCAAAACATTTTCATCTTTAATGCTTTCTGTAACGATCTGGATTTTACTCATGGGTTTTATGACTTTCTTTCTTCAGGATAGGAAATCTAAATTTTTAAGTGGATCGATTCTTTTAGGAACTGTTCTTCATTTGGCTTGTTGGGTTGTATCTCTTTGGATGCCGCTAACGTTCGCTGAATTATTAAATTTAGATTTTTCTCTTTTAGGGTTACTTTTAGCTTGGTATTTTTGGCCTTTGGGAAAACTTTTTGCAAGTTCTAATCTTTTAGCGTCTTTGATTATTCTGGCGGGAACGATTTCAGGAATTTCTTGGATCCATTTTTTGGGAGCATCCATTTTAGTGGGCACCCTTATTTCCAGCCTTTTTATAGAGCTTGTATCCTTTAGGATTAAAAAAACATCCCTTTTTTCCTTCGATCGGCTATTTCTGTTTCTCTTGTTAGGAGTGTTTACGATGCTCATTTTTTCATTTAAGCTTGCACCTTATATTTGATAGAGAAGGAGACGAAGAAACCCCTATGAAAAGTTTAAAACGTTTTTATCAAGGAAGGCCTGTTCTCGTGACCGGAGGTGCAGGATTTGTAGGAAGTCATTTGGCAGAGGCACTTATTCGATGGGGGGCGAAGGTAAGTATTTTTGACAACCTCTCCAGAGGAAAAGAATCTCTTAGAAATCTCGAAGAGATCAAGCAAAGTGGATTAAAGTTTAAATGGATTCAAGGGGATGTTTTAGACCTCAAACGCTTGAAATCTGCTGCAAGATCGGTGGATATGATATTTCACTTTGCCGCCTTACCCAGTCACCGTCTTGCAATGAGCGACCCACGCGGTTATGCCCTGGTTGACATTATGGGAACGGTTAATGTTCTCGAAACAGCAAGACTTTCAACTCGCCCTGTGAAAATTCTTTTTGCCTCTTCAAACAAGGTTTATGGGAAACAACCTCCTCCTTTCAAAGAGGACGCAAAACTCTTTCCAGAGGGGCCTTATGGACAAGCAAAAATGGATGCGGAGGAATGGTGTCACCAATATTCAAGGTATTACGGCCTCTCCGTTGTTGTGACTCGACTTCATCACATCATTGGTCCACGCTCTCAACCGGATCTTGCATTGTCCATCTTTGTTGAACGCATTCTTTCAAATCAAGAACCCATTGTTCATGGACAATTTAAAGGGAAGCGTTTTATTCCTTGTGCCGCTGCTTTTACAAATGTCTATGACGCGGTCCCTGGAATTTTACGGTCTATGGTCAAGGCGGACGGATTTGATATTCTCAATATCGGGGCAGCCAAAGAAACCAGTGTACTTGAACTGGCTCAGCTTGCGAGAAAAATTCTTAATTCAGAGGTTGGAATTCAAAAGAGGCAAATGTTTCCTCACGAATCTCTTCACCATGCAGCAGACCCATCGAAGGCGAAGAAAGTACTCGGTTGGCAGGCAGAAACGCCCGTTGAGACTTCGGTCAAACAGTACATCGATTGGAGATTAGAAGTTGGAAGACGGAAAGCTGCAAATTATAAAGAAAAATTGTGACACTTCTATTTCCGATCACCCCCAGCTTTTGTCAAAAAGCCTAAATCAAATTTTTAAATTTTGAGCAAAGGGCCTCCGAAAGATGATGTTACGAATTTTTAAGAGATTCATAGGCGGGCCACAGGTTTTGATGATGGGGATATCCTTCCTTCTCCCAGCCCTTTGGTTAAGGGACCGTTTAGCCATTGCCTATGCAGAGACGGGTTTTACCCTTCTCCTCAATTCTTTGAGACTCTTTAAACTGACCCGATATGTCTGGTGGGATATTTTTGGGTTAGGGGTGGAAAAGATTGAGAGTCTTCCCTCGGCCCTGTATTATTTTATAACGGGTGGTTTAGAGACGTTATTTAGGTTTTCGACAGTTCCACGGCAATATTTTTTTTTTAGTGGTATTCTTCTTTTCTCGTCCTTCGCGATGTATTTTTTGATTTTAGAATTATTTCAAGAAAGAAAAAGGGCTTCACATTGGGTTGCCCTGGGGGGGGGATTATTCTATATTCTTAATCCCTTTGCCATGAATTATATCTGGCACCGATTTGTGGTCTCAATGTTTGGCTTACCTGCATTGCCTCTCATTTTACTTTTAACACTTAAGCTGCTTAATAAACCTTGCTTCATATACGCCTTTTCTTTGGCCAGCGTTATTTCACTTTTTTCGATCATGGCCATTAACCCAGCTTTTTTTGTTCCCCTCTTTGTCCCTATGGGTTGTTATATCCTTTTCGAATTGTTTTGTAAAAAGAGTTTGAAGGGATGGAAATTTATCGGAGTCACCGCTTTTCTCATTCTTGTCTTTAATTTTTGGTGGTTGTTTCCCGCATGTTTGAATCTTCAATCGACAGTGGCTCGCGTTCCATGGGCAGATTCTTTTGAGAATGTTCGAGCGACCAGTCAGTGGACGCCCCTTTTTTATGTTCTCAGATTGGTCGATTGGAATACCGTTCGTTGGTATCATGTCCCTTATCATCCAGGATGGACGGAATTTCTTGTACCCTTTCTTTCAGGAATCGCTTTATTTTTCAATCGATCGAATAGAAAAATCATTTTTTTTAGCCTTCTTTGGGTGATAGGGCTTTTTTTAAGTAAGGGGATTCAACCTCCGGCAGGGGATCTCTTTGAATGGATGTTTAAACATATTCCCTTGTTTGTGTTGTTTAGAAATCCGATGGAGAAATTTGGTTTGACTGTTGCATTGAGCTGTTCGGTCTTGATGAGTTTTGGAATTTATGAGCTTTGGAGGAGATGGGCCTGTCGGTGGATCAAAATAGGAGTTTTGGGAATGCTTTGGGTCGTGCTGCTGGGAATCAATGTCTGGCCGATGTGGACGGGGGATGTTTTTTCTCTTTTTCAGGGTATTGTTCCAAAAGACGCACAGTCGATTCCTACCGTGAAGGTAGAAATTCCACAGTATTGGAAAGAGGCAGCCAATTTCATCAATCAAGATAAAGAAAATAATAGGGTTTCATTCCTCCCTCAATCTCCTGCCGATGGAATGTGGTATCAATGGAAACATGGTTATAATGGTACTGATTTTGGTTCTGTGAATTTATTATTCGAGAAACCTGTGATTCAACAAGGGGGACCCGACCTTCCTGCTGAGGATTATCGTAAAATGGTTTTTAATACGGCTTTTTTTAGCAGTCCCAACTCCTTCATCTTTTTTCTAGGGATGATGAATGTACGATATATTTTGGTGCGAGGGGATGTGAACGAAGGGGTGATGGGGACTCCCCCACTACAAAAGATACGGGAGGTGCTGGATTCATCCCCATTGATTCAGAAGGAATGTTCCTTCGGCCCTCTGGCGCTCTATAGAGTGCCCGACGAATTATTCCTACCCCGTTTCTACGCTCTTTCAGAAGTGGCAGTGGCTGTAGGGGGTAAGATGGATTCTTTGATTCCACTCTCCTTGGCCTCTTGCATAGGGCGTTATCGGGCGATCACTTTTTTTGATCATCAGAATGATAAGGGTATTCTAGAAGATTGGAATTTTAACGGCGTACGAGGGATGATCGCTGTGAATCAAGATTTTGATGGGTTGTTGATGGAACTTAAGAGGCGTAACGTCAATGGGGCTCTAGATTTATTAAGACAAAGTGAAATCATTTATCTTTTTGATCAGGGTGAAAAGTTTTTAACTCAAGACGGAACCCATGAGTTACAATCGGGAAAGACAGAGAGGCTACAATGTCAAAAGGGTTTTTATAAAATCATCGGGCGATTTTCTCTGAAAGAAGATTCAAAAAACACTTTTTTAAGGTATGATCATAGAAACAATTTATCGCCCTCATTTCTAGTTTGGGATGGAAATCCTGTTGAAATGAATGCAGAAGATATGACCTTGGTTAGCCCCGGGTATTATGAATTTCTCCTTTCTCATTTTAGGGTGGAAGAAGGTATTCATCATTTTCAATGGGTTAAAAATAAAAATCTGAAATGGGATTGGCTGCTCGTTCTTCCAGAGAAGAGATCCTCTTCTCCATTACCGAGCGTTCACTCTAAAAAAGTGAATCCAACACGATATGAGGTCGATATTGAAAACGCAAGAAGCCCCTTTTGGCTTGTTTTTAATGAAACTTTTAACTCGGGTTGGAAGGCCTATATCAGAAAGGAAGAGGAAACAAATCACCTTAGACTCAATGGATTTGCAAATGGCTGGTGGGTGGATGTAAACCCCAACTCTTTTTATAACCGGTTTCAGATAGTGATTGAATTTATTCCCCAGCGTTGGCTTGAAATAGGAGTATGGGTTTCAGGCGGTGCTTTCTTGATTTGTTTGATGTATTTAGGGCTATGTTTCCTAAGGGTTCGATCATTGTGGAAGGGGTAAGAATAATGAAAATTTCACTTTCGGGAGATCGTTTTCTAAGACTTAAAGTCTTGGGGATTATAGGTTGTGTGGATGGTCTTTGCTGTAGTTTGTCTTTTCACCTTGTTAAATTTTTATTGATCGTTGCTAGTTCCCTTATAAAAAAACCTCCTCTTTCAAATGAAGTATTACAGTACATTGAGCGAAACACCTGGATATTTCTAATCTTGTACATACTTTTGAATTTTTTAGCCGCCTGTTTTAAGCTTGTTTTTAGGGAAATCGAGCGCTTAGGTTATTTCTTTCTTGCGGTTACAGCTCTTCTTTATGCCGGAGGAATGGGATTTTGGATGAAGGTTCATGGATTTTCTTTAAAGATTTTTTTTCTCCTATTCTTTTTTGTTCTATGGAATTTGTCGTGGGTATCGAGAGTGGCTAGTCTCAAGGTCAGTTTGATTCTCTCAAAGAACGTTTCTAAAGAAGACTATTTTCCCCCCATTCTTTTGAGAAATCTTCCTCGTCTTCTTGCCTATTTTAAAAGGCGGCCGGCCTCTTTGTTTATAGGAATCTTTATGATATTGATTATCCTCTGTGCCATTTTTCTTGCTTTTGGAAAAGAGTCGATTGCAGGAAAACTGGCCAATGGGTCTTATTTGTGTCTAACGACAGGTGTCCTAATTGATTTTATACAAATCATTTTGAAACGTCGTAGTGATCCTCAGGAATAACCAGGAATAACCTTTGAAGATTTTCGCACTTTTTTTCTTGCTGAGTCTCCTTTACGCCTTTCCCCAGTGGGCCCATATTTTTACTCATATTTTTGGTCTGTCAACATGGTCAGGAGATACCCTGGGTACTTTGCACGATTTTTGGAGCAAAGGCCACTTACTCCAATTAGGAATATTAAACGGGCGTAATCCCTATGTGGCAGCTCCCTTTGGACTTGTATTTGAAGCGGGAGTTAGAAAACTGACTCCACTCTCTGATGGGCTCATCTATCTGATGATGTCTTTTCTAAATGAGATTCTGGCGTATAACCTTTTTATCCTTTTAGGTGTTGCCCTTTCAGCGTGGGCCATGACGGTTTTAGTTGAGCATTTGACAGGCAATCGCTGGGCAGGAATTTTTTCGGGGTTCATTTTTGGATTTTCTCCCAACATGATTTGCCAAAATTTAAGTGGTCACATTGGTTATGCCCATGCGGAGTGGATTCCTCTTTATGTCTTATTTTTATGGAAATTTTTGGAGGCCCCTTCGTTAAGGAAAGGGCTTCTTACAGGTTTCTTCTTCGCTTTGATTTGGCTCTCTGCTACTTATCTAGGTTATTTTTCGTTTTTCTTCACGTTGGCATTGTTAGCATGGAGGTTTGTTGTTTTTGAGCGTGTCAATGCCGGTACACTTAAAAAATGGGTTGGGCTTTGCGGTATCTATGGCTGGGCATTTCTTTTGATGCTTCCTGCTTTATGGGAGACTGCTTCAAGTGCAGTTTCTCCTTCGAATCTTTCAGAATCCGCCCGCATTGATTTTATACGCTCTTGGGGGGATTTGGTAAAGTACAGTGCCCGTCTTTGGGATTATATTGTTCCCAGTGAATTAAATCCTATTCTGGGTCACACAGCGGTTCATCTGGTGAATGTTTTTGGAGGTCGGCATCTTTCGGATCGAACTCTTTATTTAGGAGGAATCCCTTGTTTTTTTGCCCTTTATGGCCTTTACATGGGATGGCATCGCAGAAAAATTTTGGAGAAGGAGAAGCGATTTTTTATTTCTTCCATGGTGTTTTGTGGATTGGCGATGGTCCTCCTTTCTTTGACCCCTGAGTTGAAACTTGGGCATTTTCAAATTCCCATGCCTTCTCATTTTTTGTATCGATTTTTTCCGATGTTTCGGTATTACAGTCGAGCAGGTTTTTTCGTATCGCTCTGCGTTGCAGCTTTGGCGGGATTTGGTTTTTCTGAATTTCTGAAGACGAGGAAAACGCGAGTGGCAAAGATTTTTTATTCGACCCTTGCTATGGGATTGCTCGCCTTGGAATACACGGTTCTTCCTCCTATTCGCAATGTGAATGTTTCGAAGACGTCTGAAGTTTACCAGTGGCTTTCAAGGCAAACAGGGGACTGGATTATTGGAGAATATCCTATTTTTCGAGATATTGATGAGAGACAATATCAGTATCGTTCCAATCAGAGATTTCATGGTAAGCGGCTTATGAACGGGGCTGATGAGAAAACCCCTGAAGATTGGATGATCAGATCTAATCGGGATTTATGGCAAGAGCATGTACCAGGACAATTAGCTGCCCTTGGCGTGAAATACATTGTTTTGCATAAGGAGTGTTATGCAAAAGATATTCAGCAAAAGGTTTTAAATGCCAAGGGTTTGAAATTGGTTCAAGATTTTTCAGATGTTTTCCTCTTTGAGGTGACGGCTCCTCCTCTCGACTGGTTTTGGGTGAATGCAAATACCTACTTGCCAGAAAGAGAAGCAGACGGTCAAGAATGGTCCTGGATTTCTGGGAATGGGATGTTTGTTTTTTATAAGCGAACGTCTGCCAAGCTAAACTTGCAAATTAAATTTAAGATGAAGTCCTATCAAATCCCTCGAGAGGTTCAAATTCATTTTGAGGGGAGGACGTGGCCAAAGTTCGTTGCTCAGCCGGATCAGACGGAAGAGATTTTATTGGATGGAATTCAAATATATCAAGGTCTGCACACAATTTTTTTGGATGTGAATTCAGGAGAGGTTAGGCGTTCAGATGGTCACAAAGTTAGCATCGCCGTGTCAGCCATTCAATTTGATGAGGGTATTTCGGCTGAGGGGAAAAGCTCCTAACTATAAGAGGTTAGGAGAGATAAGATTTATTGACATACTATGTCAGATGAAATATTATATTTTCATCCGACACATCGTATATTATAAAGGTATGCCTCAATGGATAGTTCTAAGATATTGGAAACAATGGTGTTATGGAATTTTTGGAGGAGGGAGATCAATGTAGGAATCCTTCGGGAAAAGTATTTGAAATGTATTGAGCGCTATTCCTCAACAGATGAAGTGGTGGTTTTGACCGGAGTCAGGCGTTCAGGTAAAAGCACGATTTTACAGCAGCTTTTATCAGAGTTAATCCGAAAGAAAACTCCTAAAGAAAATACCCTCTACATTAATTTAGAAGATCCTTCATTCTATCCTTTTTTAAGCGTCGATTTATTGGACCAAATCTGGCAGACCTATGTGGATTATCTAAAACCTCAAGGGAGGGTGTATTTGGTTTTAGATGAGGTTCAAAAAATAAAGGGATGGGAAAGTTGGGTGAGGGCAAAGTATGACCGCAAGGAGAATGTCAAAATTTTTGTGACAGGTTCCAATGCGGAGCTTTTGTCTTCTGAATTTTCAACGCTTTTAACGGGACGACATTTAGAAATCAATGTATCTCCTTTAAATTTTGAGGAGTTTCTGAAATTTAAGGGAGTCGAATGTGAAGACGATCCCCTATGGCATCTCGAGCAAAAAAATGCGTTAAGGAATTACGCATGGGAATACTTGAAGGTGGGAGGGTTTCCTAAAATTGTTTTGACTGAGGATGAGCAAGTTCGAAGTGAGCTTTTGAGTCAGTATTTTAATGACATTTTGATCAGGGACGTTGCGGAAAAGTATAAGGTGAAGGATGTGGGTAAGCTGAGGAATCTGGCCATTTTTTATATGACAAATTTTACTCGATTATACAGCTTTAACAAGGTGAAGCATGTGGCAGATTTTGCTCTGTCTTTAGATTCCGTTCATCGGTTTTCACATTATTTGGAAAATTCGTTTTTGATCCAGTTCTTAAAAAGATTTTCCTATTCTTTGAGGAACCAGATGCGAGCTGAGCGTAAGGTTTTTCTGGTGGATCACGGATTGCATCATGCTGTGGCTTTTAAATTTTCAGAGGATAAGGGAAAACTCCTTGAAAATGCTGTTTTTCAGCATTTGAAGGGCGAAGGAAAAGAGGTTTATTATTTTTCTGAGAAAAAGGAAATCGACTTTATCTGTAGAGAGGGATTAAAAGTAACTGAGCTTATCAATGTTTGCTTTACGCTTGAAAGCAAGGAAACACTTTTACGAGAAGTGGCTGGACTGGTGGAGGGGATGGAATATTTTAAATTAAAACAAGCCAAAATTATTGTAGCCGAGGGAGACAGAAGGGAGTTAAAAGAAAAGACAGGAAAAATAGATGTGATTCCCTTTTCTGAATGGGCTCTTTAGATATGTTACAATGGCGTGAAGAGTTTATAAAGGGATGGAAATATGTTGAAATCATCTTTTAGAGAGCTTCAAAGAAGACTTTTAAGACAGGTAAAATTGTTTTATGGCAAAAGGCTTGTTTCCTTTGTCGTCTTTGGATCGGCTGCGAGAGAAACTCAGCGGTATGACTCGGACTTAGATTTTTTGATGGTTGTGAAGGATCTTCCCAGGGGACGGATGAGACGGGTTCGCGAATTTGACAAGATAGAAAATCGTCTTGAGCCTTTGATAAAAAAACTACACAAGAAAGGGATTGATACCTATTTTTCTCCCATCATCAAAAGTCCTGAGGAGGTGGAATTTGGAAGTCCTCTTTTTTTAGATATGGTTTATGATGCGAAGATTCTTCTGGATCGGGATCGTTTCTTTTTTAAGAGGCTCGAGCGCTTAAGAGCCCGTTTAAAGGAGTTGGGTTCTAGAAGAATATGGTCTGGGAATGCTTGGTATTGGGAGCTAAAGCCTGATTATAAACCAGGGGAGGTTTTTGAGATATGACCAATTTGGATCTTGCTCAGAGTTATATGGTGAAGGTAGTGGATCGTCTGGATGTTTTGGACTTTCTCTTTAAAAAAGAGGATTATTCAGATGTTGTGAGAGAATCCCAGGAAGTGGTTGAGTTGGCTTTAAAGGGAATGTTAAGAACAGTGGGGATCGAACCCCCCAAAATTCATGACGTGGGTGCTTTCCTTCTCGAGCATCGGGACAAATTTCCAAGTAAAATACGGATTTCTCTCAAGAAAATGGCTCTCATTTCAAAAGAATTGAGAAAAGATAGAGAGCTATCTTTTTATGGTGAAATTGATTTTATTCCGACCGAGGAATATTCCGCTCGAGATGCCCAAAAGGCGATGCAGGGTGCACGTTATGTGGCGTCGATCGCAGTTCGGTTGATGAAGACTTTTAGACGGTCTTAGATTAGAGAGTAACATGAAGGTTCCTTTTTTTGATTTAAAGGAGCAGTATCGGCAAGATGGGCCTTCTGTTGAGAGGGTCGTGAAGAAGGTCTGTGCCTCCGGTCATTTTATTTTGGGTCCTCATGTAGAGGCTTTGGAACAAAGGATAGCTGATTTTTGCCAAACAAAATTTGCAGTGGGCGTGGCGTCAGGTTCAGATGCGCTGTGGCTTGCCCTGATGGCTTTGGGTGTGAAGCCGGGAGATGAGGTGATTACGACGTCGTACACATTCATCGTTACGGCTACTGCGATTGTGAAGGCAGGGGCTCGTCCCGTTTTTGCAGATGTTGAACCAGACGGTTTTTCGATTGATCCTGATCAAGTTAAAAGGCTCATTTCCAAGAAAACACGAGTGATTTTGCCCGTTCATCTTTTTGGACTTTGTGCGCCGATACAGGAATTAAAAGCGCTTGTCAGAAACAAGGGAATCGTCATTCTTGAAGATGCGGCTCAGAGCTTAGGTGCACGGATAGGAAAAGACGCGTCAGGTTCGATGGGAGAGGCCGCAGCTTTAAGTTTTTATCCGACGAAAAATTTAGGGGGGGCTGGAGATGGGGGGATGGTTGTAACAAATGATGAAAAAACGGCCCGCCAAATCAAAATTTTAAGAGCCCATGGAGCCCAAAAGAAATATTTTCATAAATTTTTAGGATGGAACAGCAGGCTCGATGAAATTCAGGCTGCCATTTTGGAAGTGAAACTCAAACGATTAAAAACGCTCATTCAAGCACGTAGGAATGTTGTGAAAATCTATCTTGAAGGTTTAAAAGAACTTCCTCTTAAATTACCCAAAGAACCCAACAATTTTTATCATACTTATAATCAGTTTACCATTCGAACTTCTTTTCGTGATCGTTTAAGAAGTTTTTTAGAGAAAAAGGGTATTGGAACAGAAATTTATTATCCTTGGCCCCTTCATTTACAACCTTGCTTTTCAATGTTGGGCTACAAAAAGGGCAATTTTCCAAATGCTGAGTTAAGAGCCCAGGAGAGCTTATCTTTGCCCATTTTCCCAGAATTAAAACCTTCTCAAGTTGATTTTGTCATTCAAACCATTTCCAAATTTTTTAAGACCGAGTTATGATTTCCCCAGATCGATCGAGCCTGCTTTTGAATTTGATTTTAGTTCTTCCTCTTCTCCTTTTCTTGCCAGGATACGCACTCACACGAACCTTTCTAAAAATCCCAGTCAGTGTGGGGCTTCTTGAGAAATTTTTCCTAAGAATTTTTCTAAGCTGTGGAGTGACTTCCTATGTTGGGTTGGGGATAACACTGTTTTCAGAATTTAGTGGTCAAATACTCGTCTGCGGGGTGGTTGTTTTCTCTTTCCTTTTATTTTTGGCTAAGAGATTTCGATTAAGTCAAGGTCTGGGACCCATTGAAATAAGCTGGAACGATTTTTTTATTGTTTTGATGGTGGGTCTTGCTGTGATTCTATTTTTCTGGCCTTCTGAAGAAATAGGCTCTCTTTTTTCTCAGGGAATTCAATTGGGACGAGAAGGAACACTGTTTCAGGGTAAAGGGTTATTATTTTTCATGAAAGGAGAAGTCCCTGGATCTATCTGGATCGCGGCCTTTGATGTTTTTTTTGGAGTTCATTTGGCATTGTTTGTATCACCCCTTTTTGGAGTTTTATCTGTTTTAGCCTTGTTCTTCTGTGTGATTAAAAGATTTGATGCAATGGCCGCTGTTTCAGCAGGGCTCTTTTTGGCCACTTCGCTCACGCAAATTTATTTTGCAAGGTGTCCTCAAAGTCTGATGTTGGCTCAATTTTTTGTACTGGCTTCGTTCTATTGTTATCAACTTTATGAGGAGGAAAAAGAAATAGGTTTCTTGGGCGGAGCTCTTCTTCTTTTTGTTTTGGCTGTTTTTGCTCGATGGGAAATGTATCCAGTTTTACTTTTTATGGTGGCAGCCTATTTTGTAAATAGAATTTTGAGTCAGCGCAAATTAAATATTTCGATGATTTTAAGATGTGTTTCTTGCATTTTTGTGGTGGCTGGATGGGTGTGGGTTTTAAAAGAGTTTCCACAAATTTCTTCAGTTTTCCCCTGTAGTTTTCTTGTTTTTTCCTTTGGCGGAGTACTCTTTTTTTTATGGAGAAATTTTAAAATAGAGGATGGGTCATTGTTGGCCCTCTTCATTTTATCTCCTTTTTTGGCTTTTAAAGGGGCTCCTAAAGAGTCGATTAATTTAATCAGCTTAAGCGGATGGATTCCCCTACTGATTCCAGCCCTCTCTTTATGGTCAGGCTATGCGCTTTCTATTTTTTCTTGTACAGGAAAAATCGCTCAAGGTTTTTCTATTTTTGCATTGGTTCTTACAGTCTTTTTTCCTCTCTATACCCATTGGGATTTTTTAGGGTCGAGAGAAGATCAGGGTTTGATTAAATTTTATCAAAATTTAAGGGGTTTTTTTCTTCCGAATGATTTGGTTTTTTCTTCTCAGTCTGATCTTGCGTCTTTATTTCAACAGCTTTTTGGACTCAAAGTCTATTCGCTTCCTCCCGAGGGTTTGGATTTTCAGTTTCAAAAGGAGATTCGATTATGGCTCAAGGATGGGGGAAAGGCTTATGTGATGAGTGAGAATGGAGAACCCAAGATGGATGGATTTATCATAAAACTTCAAAGTGTCGAAAAATTGGAGACCCAAGGAATGGATGTATCTTCTTTATTGCCAGAGAGGAAAATTCTGAAGGAAAAAACTGTAAAGATTTATGAAGCAGAATAAGAATAAAGAATAAGGGTCAAATCTCTTGTTGACTAATTTATAATATTAAGTAAACTGAATTAAAGATATTGGTTGAAAAGATATGGAGAAAATTGAATGGCCAGGCCTCTGAGGATTGAATATCGAGATGCCGTATATCATGTGA
>JACOUC010000043.1 GCA_016178055.1 Chlamydiota bacterium
TTTGGTATGCTAAGGATAAAATTGCCAAGCTGAAGAACCTGAATCAGGTGTTGTAAAGAGTGGTAAAATTTTCTCGCGACCACATTTATTCTAAACCACATCCTGCGTGAAAAATGACTTCTTCACGCAGGATCTAAGTAAGTATACAATTCTGCCAACAGGCTTCTAGGGGATATTGTCATGGAAGTTATTTCAAGTGATGTGGTGAAAAATATTTGCTTTGAAATGCGCAAATATCCAGAATCTCGTATGAGTCAAGAAGCCAGCCGTTTCCTTCGTCAGCAGCCTCAACTGGTTCAATTTCTTCAGGAATTTACTCAGGATTTTAAACTCGAAGTCCAGCAATTATCTCTTTATCTATCCTATTGGATTTGGAAGGCCTGTACGAAAGGTTGGGGGCGTAAAATGCCCCGCTTAGATTGGACGCTTTGTTATCACTGTTTCTTGAAAGAACGAGAAACATGGAAAGATCAAGAGACCTTGCTTTCCAGGAAAAGTACTCAACCTCATTTGATTCATTTTCTGGGTAACCTCATTCAAGAAGATCATTCGGATTTATTTAAAGAAGATGTTGGGAAAAGTTCTATTGTGTTGATTTTAAGATGTGTGATTGCAGCTTTTGAAAAGGCTGTAAGTCACGCCTAACTTTTGGTATCGAGGCTTAATCTTTTTTCTCCAAGCGTTTGAAGAATTCTTCGGGACTCATATTTTGGAGGTCCTTTTTGAACTTATCAACTTCCTCATCACTGATAGGTCGGTCAATTTTAGGGCATTTTTCTAGGACTTTTTCATCGATAAAAATAGGAGTATCGGAGCGTACGGCGATGGCGATCGCATCCGAGGGGCGTGCGTCAATTTCATAATGCCTTCCTTGAAATTCTAGCTCAATGATGGCAAAGTAGGTATTATCCTTAAGATCAGAAACGATGATTTTCTGAAACTTTACGTCAAACATTTTGAGTATATTTACAATGAGATCGTGGGTAATGGGGCGAGGTAACTCCGCTCCCTGAAGTTGTAAGGCAATAGAACTCCCTTCTGAGGCCCCAATCCAAATAGGAACAAGTCGCTGATCATCAATGGCTTCTAAGACCACGACATACTGGCCCATTTGCGCAATGAGCATCAGTGAATTAATTTTAGCTTTTTTCATTTTAACTGGGTCTTTCTAGCGATGATTCATATGTAACATAACATGACATCGATTTTAGAATAGATAAGTTTCACAGCTAATTCAAGGAATTTGTTTTGAGAGAGAGGAGAGGTTGTGAAAGGGACAAAAATTTTTTTGGTTCTTATTTTATTAGCGATGGTTTTTTCACCATTGGCAAGTTCTGAAGTTTTGGTCGATCACGTAGAAAATTTTTTGGGTGTTTCTCTAAAAATTCCCGTTTCATGGGAAGAAAAATCGTTTACGCGAGGTCAGACGGCTTTTTTCCCGACTCCCGTAGAAGGAAATTTTGTGATGGTCACTTTGCTGGGGCCTCAAAATGAAGATGATTCATCGGTTGATTTGGACTTTTCTCTTTCAGATTGGTTATGGGCAACCCATGAAAAAATAAAGGATTTATCTTACCATTCTACGAAGTTGAGCGGTCTTCCTGCTTATGAACTTGAATTTACCCTCTCTGAAGAAAAGATATTTCATGTTCATATGTTCTTTACCTCCGCCAATGAAAAAATTTATATGATTCGATATCAATCTTTGGAAGAGAATTTTGATGAATATGACAACCTCTTTCGCCACGAGATTGTTCCTTCCTTTAGAATTTTGGTGATCCAAACTTCAGAAGAAAAGTATGGTTTTCATGAAGTTCCTGAATATGGTTTTTCTTTTTATTATCCTTCCTCCTGGCGGGTGGTTCTTAAAAATGAAATTGAAAGAGCGATGCCTGTTTATCTTGATCCAAATCCAGCGAATAATTTGTATTTGGCATCCACGGCTCAAGAGAGCAGTCTTAATGTCCAAAGAATGGCTTATTCAGAAGGGATTGTGACAGGTAAGGTTGTTTCAACCGATATTCAACCGGATCCTTATTCAATTTTAGAGGTTGTGATTTTTGACATTGGGTATCGCTACGAACCTGCGGATCTGATTGAAGGATTTGTCCACAGTATTCGTACGGGGGCAAAGAAGGAACTCAATGGATTTCAACATTTGAGAATGCTGCCCATTGAAATTGGAGGGCATTTGGCCATGGAATATGTTTATACCTACGAGGATGAGGGAAGAGAATATAAGGAGGCCGTTCTCAAAAGATCAAGAAAGTTAGCCGATTTATGGTCTATTCGATTTTATTCAAAAGAGCTTTATCGCAATTTAGCTATTGCGTATTCTGATTTTTATAAATTGAGGCAAAAAAAGACTATTTATGTTGCTCAATATATTACTTTTGCAAATGATCGAGTCTATCAAATCCTATTTGCAGGTCCTGAGAAAAGTTTTTCTAAACATATCAAAGAAGTGGAGAGATTATTAAAACATTTTAGGTTTAGAAGCTAGACTAACAGACAACAGACAACAGACAACAGACAACAGACAACAGACAACAGACAACAGACAACAGACAACAGACAACAGACAACAGACAACAGACAACAGACAACAGACAACAGACAACAGACAACAGACAACAGACAACACAGAAGGATAGATTAGAGACTGTTTTTTAATTGCTAGTTTGTGGTCCCTGGTCTCGAGTCTGATTGTTTGTCTGCAATAGACGCATCCCGCCTAGCTCGCCGGCCATGGATTTTCCGAGGTCCGTCCACAGTGTTCCAGGGCCTGAGTGGGCGATGGCGATTTTAAGATTTGGAGGCAAAGAAGAGGCAAGGGTATAAAAAGAGTAGGAAGCGGGATCCTTAAAAACTTCAACCATCAGTTTAAAGCTTTCAGCTTGCGCTTCTCCAATCATTTGACTCACATCAGCATCAACTTTTCCAAGTTTACGGGTTGTATCAGCCTGAACGAAGGCTGTTTCTTTTTCGATTTCGGCGGCGAGTCGATCCGTTTGGGCATTGATTTTAGCCACTTCCTTGTCTTGTTCAGCCTTAATTTCAGCTTTTAGTTTTTCAGTTTCTTGTTGAATTTGTTCCCGCTTTTGGTCGATCAGGCTTCGCTCTGTATTAAGCTCGGCCAGCTTCTTTGCAGTATTCTGTTTTTCAATATTGGTTAAATTTCGTATTTGAGCAATGCTTGCGTCTTGAATGGGTTTAAGAATTTGGTCAGGAACAGTGACATGGCGAATCAATGCCGATAAAATTTCAATATTCTTTTCCTTGAGAACTCCTTCTAAACTTTGTGTAAAATCATCTTGAAATTTCTCTCGTCCTTCTCCTACGATAAAATCTCGTGCTCCGAAGCCGGAACCTTTGAGACGGGAGATAGAAAGAATTTGTGGGAGAATAATTTTGTCGATGACCGCTTGGAGGTCACCATATTTTGAAAAGGTAGCAGAAATATGTTCGGGAAGGAGTTCAAATTCAACCGTGGTATCCATTTTAATTTCAAAGCCATCCTTAGAAGGAAATTCAATATTTTTACCGCTTAAGATTTGAGACTGACCTTTTTCTGTCTCTTCCAGAAGTGAAATTTGATTAATACCAATCTCAACCACGTCAATTTTAAATTGCTTGGGATTGATATAATAGAGGCCGGGTTGTAAAACGTCCTTTCGAACACCGCGTTGTCCCACCTCTGCAAAAGTCCCTTCGATAGGGGCTTTGCCGTCCAGGGATGTAATCACGCCGACATAACCGATCGGAATGGTCAGGCTGTCTGCAAGATCAATATTGTATCCTTCAGGGTTGATTCGATATTTACCAGGCCCTAGAATTTTACGCCAAATCCCTTTTTGACCTTCATCGGCCAGGAATTCTCCCGGAAGAAGATCTTTGCCTACTTTGGAAGTAACAATCCCTATTTTTCCAGCAGGAATAGAGATAAGGGGGACAATTTTCCAATCATAGAAAACAGGATTTAAGAAATGTCGTCCTTCCGCCAATACATTTTCTTGAATTCCTCTTTGCCCTTTTCGGGCAAGAATTTGCCCTGGTTCTAATGGTTTTCCTATCTTGGCAATGACAATGGCCATGGAGTTTGGAGGAACAAAAAATCTACAGAATCCCCATTCCCAGACAAGCCAGGTTGCTAAGATTGCCCCTAAAATGCTAAGGATAGTTAAAGTTTTTTTCATTTTTGAATTTTCTCAGGCTCTTTAAGTAAACCAAAAATCAGTCATGAAAATGAGACGTTGTTACTGGCTATTCCCCTCCTTTGTACCCCAAAGGGGAGGAACTCAATTTTCATCCACTTGGGTGGACTGAAAGTTCATGATGACAAATATTAAATATCAAAATTTTGGTAGAAATTTATTTAGAAACCTCAAACGCTTTAAATTTTGAATTTGAATCTGTCATTTTGATGTTTGATTTTTGATATTTCATTTTCTTTCCTTGGAGTATTCTTCAAACATCTTTCCTAAACTTCCTTCCTCACTTGCGAAAATGAAGTGGAGTTTAGGGCCAAAATTTTTGACGAATGTATAATTTGCAAAATTCCATCCCGAACCGAAGGCATTGACATAATCTTGCATGACTTTTACATTGGCCAAGTTGGTTAAATGAATCACATCTCGTTTGGCCTGTCCTTGAGATATTTTTGCTTGGACCTTAAAGTCGGCGGCTTGGTTTCCAATTTTTGCTACCTCTAAGTCTTTATTGGCGGCTGTAAGCGCAACGGACTGGTTTTGCTCAATTTCAATGACGGCTTTAATCTTGATCGTCTCTTGCTCCACTTTTTCTTTATTTTGAATGGCCAATTCATCCTGTTTCGCAAGTTCAGCGGCGGATTGGGCCTCTAGAATTTGCTGCTCATATTTTTTCCGATCTTGAACAGCAATTTCTTTTTCCCGAATCGGAGAAGCAATTTCTTGAGGTGGGACAATGTTACGAATGAGGGTAGAAAGAATTTTAATGCCGCGTTCCTCACAGGTCTGCTGAAGATGCTGAAGAAGATTTTGTTGAAATTCTTGTCGTGTTAACCCTGAAATATATTCGGCTGCAGCTTTTTTCGATCCCTCAATTCTGCAGAACCCACGAGCTCGTGGCAAGATGATTTTATTTAAAATGTCTTCAAAATCGCCTACGCGCACCGTAATCATTGCAGCATTCTCTCTTTTAATAGCCCATTCGATGGTGCCTTCGACCGTGATATTAAATCCATCAAAAGAAAGAAAATTAATGGCGTCTTTTCCGCTAAAATCAAATCTTTGAGACTGAAGATTGACGGGGGTTACATTCACCAGGAATGGATTAAGATAGTAGGTGCCTGGGTCTAGGACTTCTGATTGAACGCCTTTTTCGCCAGGTCCCACCAAAAAGGTATTTTTAGAATTTGGTGGAGCACCATATAAAACATCTTTTCCTGTTCGTTGGGTTAGAATTCCGACGAAGCCTGGACGAACGCTAATGGCATCATAGAGAATGACTTGATAAGAATAGGGATTGATACGATATTTTCCGGGTGTAAGAATATCAGCGGTAATTCCTTTTTCATCTTTTTCAGCGATGACTTTTCCAGAAGGAAGATCATGACCATATTGGCAGACTAAAACTCCTAGTTTTCCCGCTGGAATATCTGTAATTTGTTCAATTTTCCAGTCCCAAGTATATGGATTTCGAAAATATCGGCCTTCAGAAAGAACATTGAGTTGAATTCCTTTTTGATTGGCTTTTTCGGCAATGATTTCCCCAGAAGGTAAATCTTGACCTGTTTTACGAATGAGAATACCCATCTGGCCTGAATGGACTTCAATTCTACAAAAAAACCAAATCCAAGCCAAAACTCCTAAAACGATCACGGGTGTAAGGCCAAGCACACTCAACCATTGTGATGAGGGAGGATGGTTTTTAGAGCCGATCGGCTCGATACGACCTATTTCGTCTTTATCGAATGGGCTAGACATTGTTTAAAGAAAGTTAAAAGTTGAGAATTAAAAGAGTCCACAGTCAACGGTCAATAGTCAATAGTCAACAGTTTAAAAGGAAGCATTCATATCTATGAACTGTCGACCGTTGACTGTGGACCAAAACAATTATACACATAAGTAAACTGATGTGTAAAAAAAAAAGCCCCGACATGAAGTCGGGGCTTTTTTCTAAAAAATCTTTCAAACTAGAACCGATAAAGAAGTTCCGTTGAAAGGGTGTTCATCGTGTCGGTTGCAGTGCTCCCATCAAGGAAAGGTGTAGCATCGGATTCATCATGCCGATACTCAAGTCTTCCCCATAGGCCTTCTACAATCATGTAAGCACCCGTTGCAGTGACTTCCCAAAGATCTTGAGTTGTCCCTGTTCTGGCTCCATCTTCATCAGAAAACCATTCACCTCTGAGGGCTGCATACATCCGCTCATTGATGTCATATTTTGCGATACCCGAAAAACCCTGCCATGCACCATCAAAACGGCTGACGACGATGCTGTTACCCAATGCATCTTCACCTATAACAGGGATAGAATCTTCAGAACCGTAGTCATAGTTCAAAAGAAAGGTCAACTGAGGAACAGGCTCAGGCTTGACAGTCAAAACGGCGTCAATAACCCATCGCATGTTGCTATTCTCATTTTCTTGTTCAGGGCCCACGATTCCGTTGATTCCCAATGTAAACCACTTCCAAGGACCGAGTGTTAAATTTCCTAGAAAAGTTTTTCCTTCATTGTTATCTTCAATATTATCCCACCCATTCACCACACCTGCAGTGAGGCTGACCATATCACAAAAGGTCTTGCTTCCTGTAATACCTGTGTGGGTGAAAGGAATAGCAAATCCAAACAAATAGGAACGAGAAAAGTTCCAATTGTCCCAAGGCTCAATCACTTCTGCGCCAAGAAGGGTCACAAATTTACCCGCTTTGAGGGAAACCCCTTCAATCCAAGGGAAATCATAGGTGATATAGGCTTGCCGAACATCGAGGTCATCCCTTGTTGTTCCTGCGGCCGTGATGACTTCGGCTGTTTCCAGGAAGGCCAAATCTACACGACCTCCTAGGCCGGTTTCTTGAGAATGTTTGGCTACTCCAATTTCAACCAGTTCAACATTGGCTGAATTAGCTGCAGTGTCAAACACTCGGAGAGCATTTTTGGAATCATCTGGAGCATCAAAATTCCATACGGAACTTGTGGAGATTCCACCACTGATTTCAATTCCACCCACAATTGGAGCAACAGCAGAAGCCTGAGCTGGCTTTTCTTCCGCAACTTGCGCTTCCAATTGCTTTACACGCTGTTCCAACCATTCAACCTTCTGTGAGACTGCCTCATCCGTCATTGCACTTTGAGCATGAATCGGACAATAAATAAGTGCCACAGAAGCCACCGAAACAACTGCTAAGAACTTTCTCATTACCCCCTCCTTAATTAATTTCATCATTAACTAACCTAACAACACATGTATTCGCCTCCAAATAGTAGAAGCAAAAAGCATGCCCAAAATAAAAACAAGATCACAGATCAATTTTTGCGAGTCAAACTCGTGTTAAAAATTGGTCATGCTGATCAAAATCAAATCGTTCAAACACGTTCACAACTAGACTTTGAACGGAGAAAAATTTAAGATAATCACTAAAAGAAATCAAGAAAATAATTTTAACTGTAAAGCCAATTTAGAAATGTCACCTTTCTACCAAAGTAGAAATGGACAAAGTTCGATAGATTTTTATTTTATTTAGACAGTGGATTTTTTACAATGGAGCTCATGTATTTGTCATTTTATGGTTTGACAGAAAATCCGTTCAACATTACCCCAGACCCAAGTTTCCTTTTCTTGAGCCGGAGGCATGAAGAGGCCCTTGCTGCTTTAACTTATGGGATTCATTCAAAAAAAGGGTTTATTGAGATGACGGGGGAGGTGGGATCAGGAAAGACGACGCTGTGTCGTTCTCTTCTCAATCGCCTGGACACTTCCGTTAAGACAGCATTAATTTTAAATCCTCACCTTTCAGATCTTCAAATGTTAAGAACGATTACAGAGGATTTTGGGATCAAGTTAAAGAGTCAGAATAAAAAAGATCTTTTTGATGGTCTGAATCAGTTTCTTTTAGAAGAGCTTTCATTGGGTCATAATGTTGTTTTAATTATTGATGAAGCGCAAAATTTGAGACCCGCACTTTTAGAGCAGGTTCGAATTTTATCGAATTTAGAAACGGATAAAGCAAAATTATTACAGATTATTTTAGTGGGACAACCTGAGCTTCATGAGATTTTATCTCGACCTTCTTTGAGACAACTTCGGCAACGAATTTCCGTTCGTTACCATTTAACTCCCTTAAGTCTTTCTGAAACGGATGAATATATTCAACATCGATTGAAGGTGGCAAGTGCAAATCTGTTTTTGAAATTTTATCCTGAGGCCGTGGAGTTGATTTTTCAATATTCTAAAGGAATTCCAAGATTAATTAATATTGTATGTGATCATGTGCTATTAGCAGGGTATGTGGCGCAAACTCTTGATATCACTCGTTTTCTGGTTCAAGAGTCGATTGAGGAAATTGAAGGGATGGTTAAAATATAAAGACAGGTCGAAGGTCGAAGGAAAAGAGGGACGATGGACGAGGGAAGCAAAAAGCTTAAAAACTGGTGACTGGAGAACAGGGATATGAGCATTATTAATGAGGCACTTAAGAAGGCGACAATCAAAGGGGAAGGTATCAAGGTTTCTCTTCCGGGAAGTCCTGTCACAAAGTTGAAAGAGAATATTTTGCAAAATAGGATTATCCAAGGGGAGAGGCCTTCTCTTGTTACAAGTCGTTCAAGATATTCTGGGATTCGAAGAATTTTCTTTTTTTTAGGGTTGTTTTGTTGTTTGGCTTTACTGGGATTCAGTTTAGGGTATTATCTTAAAGTCCATCCTTTGCAAGTCAAAGGACCTGTGACTCAAAAAAAAGACCCTCCATCTTCCGAAATAAAACTTCAGCCCATTTCTTCAGATTTGAAGTCTGTTCTTCCTCTTAGCATTGCTCAAACAGAAATTAAACAGGAATCAATGGAACCCGCTAAGAAAAGTTTTCTTTCGCCCAAAGAAAGGTCAAGAGATACAGAATTTTTTGTAAGTCTAGATTCTGAAAAAAAACATTCTTCCACGTCCCATCTTAAACAAAAATTTCCGAAAATAGAGCTTACAGGAATCATGATGGAGACTCCGCCTCAAGCGTTGGTCAATGGCCAATTTGTTGGGGAGGGGGATCGAGTGGCTGAGGGCGTTACGGTTCTCAAAATTGAAGCCGATCATGTGACGTTGAGTCGTAACGGCCATCCGTTTAAGAAATGGATCAATTGAAGGGTATTCTGTCACCTCGCCTGTCTCGCCTGTCGCCGGTCTCCTGTGGCCTGTCTCTGGCGACGGGTGACCGGCGACTGGTGACTGGTAATATGAATGATCATCCACTTGAAATTCCTTCAAAAAATTCTGAACTTCAATTTCAAAAGATTTTGGAATAGAGGCTTCATTGATTGAACAGGCTTTTCGCATTCTAAAAGAGAAAGGTGGAAGGTTCATTGGAATCCGTTTGCTTCTCCTCCCAACAGCTTCAAGATTTCTCCCGCGATGGTTTTCTAATTGTACGTGAAATGTTTTCTCATGGAGAAATTTCTAATTTGGTTTCTTGGACGGAGCTCTTGGAGAATTATCCAGAGGTGCCGGGTCAGCACATGATGTATTTTGAGAAAAGTCTTTTAAATCCTGAAAAAAGGATTTTGAATCGCATTGAGAATTTTATTCCCTATCACACTGGTTTTAGGGAGTTTTTTATAAAAGGGAAAATGCTTCAATCTGTTTCAGAGCTTTTCGGTGCTTCTGCTGTTCTTTTCAAGGATAAAATTAATTTTAAACTGCCGGGCGGGGATGGTTTTAAGCCTCATCAGGACCAGCAGGCGGGATGGAGTATTTACGCCTCTTTGTTTATAACGGTATTGGCTTGTATTGATGAGGCCACTCTGGAAAATGGTTGTCTAGAATTGGTTAAGGGTTTCCACAAAAAGGGATTGATCGGAAAAGAATGGCAACCTCTTTTAGAAGAAGAAATGGCCGCCATGACATTTGTTCCCTATCCGACTCAACCTGGAGATGTCATTTTTTTTGATTCGTATGTTCCTCATGCCTCAGGTCCCAATTTGTCTAAGAAAAAACGTCGGGTTCTTTATGTGACGTACAACCGTTTATCTGAAGGAAACCATCGGACTCGTTATTACGAAGATAAACGCAAAAATTACCCCCCGGATTGTGAAAGGATTCAAGGTAAAGAATATGTTTTTCGGGTTTAGTGATGGGTCATGACAACCGCAGTGGTTTTTTTTGAAAACGCTCAGTTATTAAGCGAGATTTTCTTAGGCCTTCCGCTTTGGAAACGGGCGATACTCACTTGCCAAAAAGTAGGCTTCAACCATTTTACATTGGTTGGAAAGGATAGGAAATTTTTAGATTCTGTTATTCTAGAGATCAGAAAAGACCGGCGTTTTCACGCTCATGTTGAGATTGCTGTGAGAGAGGAGAAAGAAATAAAAGGGGAGGGATCTATATCTGTGGATGCCTCGAGTGTTTTTACGGAGGATTTGATTTCTAAGGTTTTAGAAGGGAGGGAAGAAATCCCTCAACATTTCGTTATTCAAATTAAAACGCCTTCAGACTTTAAGAAGGCTCGAAAATACTTGTTTCGGTGGATGCGTTCAAGACAAGTCAGTTTTTTGGATCGCTGGATAAATTCAGCCGTCTCTTTACAGATCACGCGTTTTCTTCTTAAAACATCGCTGACGCCCAATCAAATCACTTTGTTGACCTTTCCTTTTGCTTGTTTGGCCTATTATTTTTTATCGCAAGGAAGTTACTGGAAAACACTTCTAGGGGTTGGAAATCTGGTGGCAACGGCCATTCTAGATTGCTGTGACGGAGAGGTGGCACGTCTCAAATTTCAAGTGTCCGTAGGGGGTGATCGACTTGATCTTGCGATGGATCATGGGGTCAATCTGGCGGCCTTTGCGGGCCTAACGATCGGTTATGCTCAGTCCCATCCTGAAATGGCCAAGGTGCTTTTTTGCTTTATCTTCTTGGGCTCTCTTTGGGTTTTCGCCGTAACCTATCTTCCCCATCCGAGCCAAAAAGGGGAGGCTTTTGAAGGAACGATTTTTAAAAAACTCATTATGCGTTTGATCAATCGGGATTTTATTTATTGTATTCTTGTTTTAGCTTTTTTTGGAAATGCTTATTGGTTTCTTTGGCTGGCCGCTATAGGTTCGAATGTTTTTGCTGGAATTCTTTCTTGGGCAAGATTTATAAAACATCACACAAGACCGTAGATTATCTTTTTCGCTGGTGTGGAATAAAAGTCGAGGTAGATTTGATGGTGGTTTGTAGATGGAATGTTTGTTGGAAAATTGGCGTGTGAGCCGAGTCTGCCTCCTCCCGCTTGGTACGTATCAATGCTGATACATTGCTGAGCGTAAATTATATTGAAAGCTTGAGGGAAATTTAATATATTGGCCAGACTATTACCCAATTCGAAACCTTTATTTTTTGAAGGAGGAAAGCAGTGAAAATGTCTAAATCATTTTTTCTCAGTTTGACCCTGGCGGGTTTATTGATCGATATCAGTGAGGCGGCAACGATTACGGGGAAGGTGAGCCTTGAGGGGATTCCTCCCACTCAAGAGGCCATTGAGATGGATGCGGATCCCGCTTGCAAAATGCAACATTCCGAAGATGTTTTTACAGAAAAAGTTGTGGTGAATGGAAATGGGACTTTAAAAAATGTGCTTATTTATGTCAAAGAAGGTTTAGGGGATAAAACCTTTCCTCTTCCGACTGAGCCAGTGACTTTGGATCAAAAGGGCTGTCAATATCATCCTCATATTTTTGGTGTGCGGGCGGGTCAGACTCTAAAGATTGTCAACAGCGATGACACTTTGCATAACGTTCACGGAAAGACTCGAACCGCCTCACTTTTTAATCTGGCCATGCCCTTTAAAGGGCTTGAGCTAGAACAAAAATTTGATCAAGCCGATATGGTAAAATTTGTATGCGAGGTTCATCCCTGGATGAATGCTTATGCAGGTGTTTTTAATCATCCTTTCTTCAGTGTCACAGGTGCTGAAGGGACTTTTGAATTAAAAAATTTGCCGGCAGGAACGTATGTGATCGAGGCTTGGCATGAGAAATTCGGAACGACCACGCAGAGTATAACTGTGGCCGAAGGCGATTCCAAAACAGTTGATTTTACCTTGAAAGCCGCGTAAGCAAGGCCAAATTTTCGATGAGTGCTAAAAGCTCAAAATTGAGGATAAGTTTGATCCTTAGTTTTGGGTTTTTTTGTCATTTCATTTTTCTCTGCTCTGGTTAATTAAATTGACCCGTCGTACTCTTTTTATTACAATGCAATACATGAACATTGTAATGGATGCGGACTGCCTGATTAAGCTAACCAAAGCAAAGTTGAAGGAGCTTGTCTGTAAAAATTTTAAGGTTGTTATTCCTCAGGTTGTAAAAGAAGAGGTCGTGGACCATGCTCTGGCTTATCCGGATGCCATGGTCATTCAAGAAAACTTAGAGAAGAATTTATTGACGATTTCAAAAGGTCCTGTTTCCTTAAAAAAAAGGGAAGAGGCTGTTCTAAAAATTTATCAGCGAGGGAAGTTTGATGCTATTGGAAGCGATGATAAAAGATTTATCAAGAAACTGCAGCTTCTCAATATTCCTTATATCCCCCCGGCCGTTTTTATTGTTCTTTTGGTCAAGCGAAGGCAAATCGCTTTGAAAGTTGCCCAGATATTTTTGGATGCTTTAGGTCCTTTGATCAGTGATGGTGAATATTACACAGTTCAGTGGATATTAAATGATGCAAGGAGGGTCTCATGAAAACAAAATCTTTAAGGTTGCCAAAAAGTATTATGTCAGCCGTGGAGCTTGTAGAAAAACAAGAAAAAATTGAAGAGTCAACGGCCATGAGAAAGCTTCTTAAGATTGGTTTTGAAACCTATGTCGGTCATCTCTATAAGCACGGTAAAATCTCACTTCGAGAGGCTGCACATTTATTGGGGGTAAATTTCATTGAAGTCATGGACTTGTTTTTAGATATGGGGATTAAAGGAAATCTTGAAGCCTCTGATGTGATTCTGTCTTTAGAGAAATTTTCTTAAACTTGATTTAATTTATCGGCACATAAGAAAACCGTTTAAATATGAAATTTACCCCCTTGTCCATACCGGATGTGATTTTAATCGAACCTAAAGTCTTGGGAGATGAACGAGGGTTTTTTTATGAATCCTATCGCGAGGATATTTTTTCTCAAAATGGAATTACAACTCGATTTGTTCAGGACAATCATAGTCAATCGATGAAAGGGGTTTTAAGGGGACTTCATTTTCAAATTCCTCCTCGGGCTCAGGCAAAGCTTGTTCGAGTCGTTCGAGGTGATGTTTTTGACGTGGCGGTCGATCTTAGGAAAAAATCTAAGACCTTTGGGAAGTATGTGAGTGAACATTTAAGTGAAACAAATAAGAAAATGATGTATATCCCTGAAGGATTTGCGCATGGCTTCTGTGTTTTAAAGGACGGTACAGAATTTCTTTATAAATGTTCAGATGTTTATTCCCCTCAGCATGAACACGGTTTAAGATGGAATGATCCTTCTATCAGGATACCGTGGCCGAAATTGGATATGGATTTTATTTTGTCTTCTAAAGATCAAACCTATCCTTCTCTAAAGGAACTGAAGGAAATTTTCGTATGATTCCCATTCTTCGTCTTCCAGAAGTTCAGTTTGCGATCGAGGCGGTTCGTCAGACATCGCTTCTGACAGAGGCTGTTCAGGGAGAAATGAAAGATGAGGATGCCCTAACCAAGTCAGATGACTCACCTGTAACGGTTGCAGATTTGGGTGCTCAGGCTGTGATTGCGGCCTTTTTAGAAAAGGCTTTTCCGAACGATATTCTTGTTGGAGAAGAGGATGCTGGAGTTTTACGTTCATCGAAGGGACGTTTGACGTTAGGGCGTGTCGTGAGATATGTTCAGGCCATTTTACCTCAAGCGACGGCGGAAGGAATTTGTGACTGGATTGATCGGGGGAAAGGCGAGCCTGGCAATAGATTTTGGACTGTGGACCCTATTGATGGAACAAAAGGTTTTTTACGTAAGGATCAATATGCCGTTGCTCTGGCTCTTTTAATCGATGGCAAGATTGAAGTTGGAGTTTTGGGTTGCCCTGTTTTGAGGGAAGCAAGATATCCAGAAATGGGTGGACCGGGATCCCTGGTTATCGCCGTTCGCGGAAAAGGTTCGTGGACCGCGCCGCTTAAAAAAGGAAATTCTTTTTCTCAACTTCATGTTTCTGACCATGCTTCTTTTCATGAATCAATTTTGGTTCGACCTTTTGATACGAGTCATACAAATTTGGAACTTATCGAAAAGTTTCAGCATTTACTTGGTATTGAAACTCCACCGGTGCTTTTAGACAGTCTTTCAAAGTATGCTGTGCTTGCTTCAGGAGGAGGGGATATTTATTTGAGACTCCTTTCTCCTCAAAAGATGAACTATAAAGAATGCATTTGGGATCAGGCTCCGGGCTCCATTATTTTGGAAGAGGCGGGAGGGAAGGTAACGGATTTAGATGGAAAACCCCTTGATTATACAACGGGAAGAAGGCTTCTCAAGAATCGAGGGGCCGTGTCTTCCAATGGGAAGCTTCATGCAATGGCGCTTGAGGTGTTGAGGAAATTGTTGTAAAAGAATCAATGACAAATATCAAAATCCAAATCTTATTTCTCCTTTTCCTCATTACCTTTTCCCAGACACAAGGATCTGTCGAAGATCTCATAAGCGAGGGCGACAAAGCCGATGAGAAATGGGATCATGCCAAAGCATTAGAACTTTATGAGAAGGCATTGTCGTTGGATTCTTCTAAAGCAGAAATTCTGTGGAGAATTTCTCGCGAATATTCTGATCTTGGGGCCGCTCTTACAGATTCTAAAGAACGCAAAGAAAAAGGTTATGATCAAAAGGGGGTTGATTTTTCACGAAAAGCGGTTGAGCTTGATCCTCAAAATCCAAAGGCACATTTATATTTGAGTATTGCTTTAGGAAGGTGGGCTTTGACTCAAGGTGCGAAAGAAAAAGTTTGTCTTTCGAAGGAGATTAAAGACGAGGCTCAAAGGACATTAGAGCTTGACCCGAATGAGCATGTAGCCTGGCACATCTTAGGATGTTGGAATCGTGAGATTGCTTCACTCAATTGGATTGAAAGAAAGTTTGCTGATCTTTTTTTTGGAGGAATTCCTAAGGAGGCGTCTCTGGAAGAATCTGTACGCTGCTTAAAGAAAGCCATTGAAATTCGGCCAGACGCGATCATACATCATCTCGAATTGGGGATCACTTATGAGAAATTAAATCAAACGAATCTTGCCAAGGAAGAATATGAAAAAGTTCTGAAACTTCCCATCTATGACAGTGAAGATCCCATTCACCAAAAAGAAGCGGGTGAGAGACTTAAAAGAATTGAAAAATGGGACTTAGATACTGGTAGGGTGTAGCAATCAAAAACGAGTGAGAGGCTACAGCATTGTGCTTAGCCCGCATTTCTCATCAGTTTTAAAAAAAGCGAAAATTTAAGTATTTTGGGGAAAAATATTCTGTAAAAATAAAAATCTGCGGATTTTTGTTTTTCATATGAGTCTAAAAACTAAAATTTAAAAAAAGAACCCGGAAATCACTATTTTTTTAGGCACCCTTGCCATCATCATTTTATTTTACTGCATGATCCACCTATACTGGCTCAGCCTGAAAACGATAAAGCCCTTATTCGAGCGAAAATCTGATAGAAAATATTTTGATAAGGATATCCACTGGCAAATGAAATCCAAACCCTCCGCAAACTGATCGTTACTTGTGCTCCCACTTTCAGAATCTTATACAGTAAAAATCTTCATACAAGCCCTTTGCATCCATCCCTGCGCCAATGAGGTCACCACAAAACGGGGATTCTCACCTTTCTCCAAATATTCTGCCTTGCCTATCACCCGCCTTTCACGACTCCAAGAATCTAATGTGCAATATTGAAAATCTACAAATCGTCTGGACGGTTTCATCGTTTGTTCATGTTCCTCCATCGCTTGTTTCATAGCCTCAGCCAACTCTTCTTTTAATCGCTCATTCTTGGCCAGCCCAAACACGTAATCTACCCCTGCGAGATCACACCAACCCATCAATTCTTCACGCGCAAAATCAGAATCTCCACGTAAAATAATCTTTACATTTTCCCACTTCTCCCGAATCTGTCCCACTATTCTCTCGACCTCCTCTTTTGATCCGTCACTAGCCCGGATTTCTCATCAGATTTCTTGAGCTCGACCGCCCGAGTCCGCTTTGGAGGGGAGGTTGCACGACCGAGGCCGTGTGAGGCGTACTTTACAGTACGTTGAGCAGGGCCGACCGAGTTTGCACCCAGAGACGAGGCAAAATTGGCGTTCTGAGTAGAAATTTGATGAAAAATGCGGGCTAGCTCGATTCCTTATTTTGTTCGGCTTGGGATCACAAAATTTAACGCGCCAAAAATTCTTTGTGATTTCTCACATTTTCAATTTGTAGCTTCCAGAAGCAGGCTTGGATGGATTTTTCTTTCTTTGGACTTGTCAAATAGATTTTTTAAAGTCCTTAAACCAATCTTCAATATATGATAAATTTTATCCATGGCCCATCCAATAAAGAAAGAACTTTTAAAGATCATTAAAAAGTTAGGTCCAAAGGAATGTGCGACACTGCTTGACTTTGCCTTCTTTCTCAAGACAAGACATGAGAGAGATCCCGACCAAGCCTATTTCTGGACAAAGAGGTGGCAAGAAATGGAGCGACAAGTGGGCCTGGATAAAGCCAAAGGCAGGATCATTGGAGTGGAACGGTGAAAGGACTTCTGAAGGCTTTAAAGAAAAAGCCTTAAAACGTTAGGCTAGTTTCTAGCTCAAGAAGAATATCACATAAAGTTATCTTTTGATCCAGTATTTAAAAGTGTGTTCTTTGGAAAGGGGAGTGGGTTTCCTCCGTAGGCGGACGGGCTGCTTTCCATGGAGTTCCATCAACGGCACATGTAGTTATAGTTCCTGTGGGATCGGTCGCGATGCATGGCTGATGCGAGAGGGAAAGTACTTGATATACTGTACATATTGATGTACGGTAATATGTACAGTAAGGAGGGACAGATGGAACAAGCTATCTCTATATCTGAAGCAAGGTCAAGGCTCCTAGAGCTTCCGAAGGCGTTTGCGAGAACCAAAGAAAGGCGGGCTCTGGCGCTCACACGTCGAGGAAAGCCCATCCTAGCCTTGATGAGCTGGGACCTCTATGAAAGCATCATAGAAACCTTGGATGTGGTGGGAGACCCTGAATTTATGAAAGGTCTTCGAAAGAGCCTTAAGGAATTGGATGAGGGCAAAATGATTCCCTGGGAAACCGTTAAACGAAACCTTAAATTGTGACCTACGCAATTAAGCTAACCCTCACCGCTCAAGCAATGCTCTATGACGTTCGGGATCGAAGGATTATGGGAAAAATACGGGATAGGATTGACGGTTTAGCTTATGAACCTGAGAAGCAAGGTAAAGCACTTGTTGGAGATTTATCGAGTTTTAGGCGACTTACAGCTCTTGGCCGGCGCTACCGGATCATTTATCGAGTGGATCGAGAGAAGCTCCGGGTGAATGTGGTCGGTGTTGGCATCAGAAAAGAGGGCGATAAGTCTGATATCTATCACTTGGCGAGAAAACTCATCAGACTGGGGATGACCCTATAACCTAAAAAAATTTTAGCTGTCCCGTCCCGAATATTGATGCAATCTCCTGTCGAAAATGATTTAGAGTGATCACACCACAATAAAAGCAAAAGAGACTGAGCAAAAAAACCTTCTATTGCTGGGCCTACTGTGCTAGACTTTTCTCGGTCAATTGATCGTCGGACAAAATTGCTCCCCGCTCGACTTGCCGAAAGGCCTCGGGCGGGGTACTGTTTTATACGCCTACCCTAGAAGCATAGATTTTTTTCAAAGTCCCTAACCAATCTTGAGTGTATGATAAATTTTGTTCATGGCCAATCCAATTTTGTTTGAGTTTAAAAAACTAGACAAACGTATTCTATTGTAATACATTTAAAACAAGGGTGGGGGACTAGGTGAAGATTGCAGAAATAGTTTGGGATGAAGATATATAGACGCGCATAATTAAACGGACATACGTTATAAAATGTGGTAGATTCTCAGTGGGAGGATTTATCATATGCGTTCTCGATTTCTCCAACTTCATCATCGGACCACAACCAAGCTGATCCGTGATAAAAAAGAAGCGGAAAAGGATGGCGCCTATCGGGTGGCCAAACGTATTCACGCAGTTCTGCTCAATGACGGCGGAAAAACCAGTGGAGAGATTGCTTCCCTCATTCAATCTCCCCGATCCTGCGTTTGTGAATGGTTAAGAAACTATGAGGAGTACGGGCATGAAAGTCTTCTTGAAGGACATCGCTCTGGCCGTCCTTCCAGACTCTTCGAAAATCACAAGACAACTCTGTGCGACATCATCGATAGCGGTCCTGTCGCTTATGGCTTTCTCTCAGGCGTTTGGACATCCCCCATGATCGCCCGCGTTATCCAAGAAGAGTAAGAAGGAAATTGAAGAAGCTTATGCCAAGCTCAAAGAACTCGACCGTGCGAAAACAGAGTTTTTTGCCAATGTTTCGCATGAGCTTCGTACGCCTCTTACATTAATATTGGCGCCGGTAGAGTCGCTCCTGAAAGAAAATGAGCTTAAACCCCATCAAGTGAAAAACTTAAATGTCATTTGCACGAACGCCCTACGCCTTCTCAAATTAATTAATCAACTCCTCGACCTCATTAAAATTGATGTAGGAAAACTGGAGCTTCACTTAAGCCATGTGAATGTGTATCATTTCTTGAAAGAGGTTGAAGATTCCATGTCGGCCTTGGCTGAGCAAAAAAATCTTAAACTTTCTTTTCAATGCGAAGAGTCACTCCAAGCCGAATTTGATCGCGACCAGATCGAAAAGGTCATTTTCAAGCTCGTCTACAACGCTGTGAAGTTTACTCACCCAGGAGGTTCGATTGAGGTAATAGCAAGACAAGTCGATGAGGAAGTGACGACTGAAGAAGAGAAAAGGACACCGTCCACACCCTTATGATGACTCCGCTCTGTGGAGTCTATGAGGTTTCACAGTTCTCAAAATCTAAAGTAATAAAAGGGATCACCCATTACCGATAACCTCGTTTTTAAGGATTTTATATGACCATTCTCATCAGTGGTTCGACGGGTTTTATTGGTTCAGCCCTGACTCATCATTTGAGATCTCTTGGGCATTTCCTTCTTCGTTTGGTTCGTTCTACTTCGTCTTCCTCCTCTGAAATTTATTGGGATCCTGAAAAGAAAATTCTTGATGTTTCAAGGCTTGAGGGGATCGAAGTGGTGATTCATCTGGCGGGTGAGAATGTTGCGACAGGGCGTTGGACAAAAGATAAGAAGCGAAAAATTCTGGAGAGCCGTGTCAAGGGGACAACATTTCTTTGCGATTCACTCGCTCAACTTTCAAAAAGACCGAAAGCGCTCGTCTCTGCTTCAGCGATCGGTTATTATGGGGAACGGGGAGAAGAATTTTTAACTGAAGAAAGCCCGCCGGGACGTGGTTTCTTGGCGGAAGTTTGTCAAGCATGGGAGGCGGCAACAGAAGGCGCTAAAAGGGTAGGGATACGTGTGGTCCATGTTAGAATCGGAATGGTGCTCAGTCCCAAAGGTGGGGCGCTTCAAAAGATGCTTTTTCCTTTTAAGCTGGGATTAGGAGGAAAGATAGGGACAGGGAATCAGTTTGTGAGCTGGATTACTTTGGATGATCTTTTAAATATATTTTTACATTGTATTTCGAGAAATGAGCTTCAGGGGGCGGTGAACGGGGTTACTCCAAATCCAGTGACTCAAAGTCAATTTGCGAATAGTCTTGGAAAGGTTTTAAAACGTCCGGCTGTTTTTCCCATGCCGGCTTTTGTGGCTCGATTGCTTTTAGGAGAGCTTGCCGATACGCTTCTTTTGGCCAGTACACGTGTAAAGCCTCTAAGGCTTTTGGAAACGAATTTCAAATTTCATTTTCCTGAATTGGAAGAGGCGCTGAGGCATTTACTGCTAAAAACAAGTTCAAAGTTCAAAGATTCATGCGATTAAGGGTTAGGTTGGGTTTTGTTTTTTCTTTGAACCTTAAACTTTGAACTTTGAACTGTTTTCTAAAAAGGAGATTTATGAAATCATCTGTAAAATTTTTGACAATTTTTTTGGGGGTGGTGGGATGCTTTTGGATGGAAGAGGGAACAAATTCAATTTTTTCGAAAGAAGTTTCTGCTTCCCGAAAAATTGAAAATACGGATATCCCTGTCAAGACCGTTACTTTATTTTCAAGTCGGGTAGGCTATTTTGAGCATGGGGGAGAGGTCCACGGAAATGCGGCCTCTGAGCTTCGTTTTAAAACGGATCAAATTAATGACCTAAAACCTGCGTGAAAAGTAACATTTTTCAAGCAAGGGGGACAAGTTTTTTGATTTTGTTGAGCGCAAATTCGAACGTCTTTTTATTGGGACTGTTCTTTGGAAATTTGAGAGTGGGGACATTATTTGTATGCACCAATTCCCCCGGCATCATAAAAAGCTGATGACGCAATTTTGGTAGTGTGAATGATTGCCAATCATCCGGCAAGCAAAGTCTCTTGAACCATGTAATCACTTAGATCCTGCGTGATTTAATCACCACTTAGCTTGAATAATACCATTCCGACGTATTTTTAGCGACTTTCCATACTTGCGCAAAAACCGTCCATAATGTACGCTTTTTGCGTATGGCCTATGGTGCTAAAAAAGTACAGATAAAATTCAATTCCAATCGCCTCACTCATTTTGGCGGCGTCTATCTTTTCCACCTATTTTTAAAACAGATTGGATGGCGTCACCTGATTGGGCGTACGCTCAAATTTGAGCAGCGCAATTCTCTGTATACGATTTCTGAACAAATATTTTCTCTGCTCTATCCAATCATCCTTGGCTTAAGCCGTATCGAGATTTCCAAGAAAAAACTCCTCGTTGATATGGATTCAACGGTCTGTACGATTTACGGTCATCAAGAGGGAGCGCTGAAGGGCTACAACCCGCGAGCGCGCGGACGCCGATCGTACCACCCCTTGTTCTGCTTTGAAAGCATGAGTGGCACGAGCTTGCTCGGAACACTGCGTCAGGGCAATGCGTATACCTCTCTTGGTGCGTTCGAATATCTAGTGCAGTTCTTTCACAACTATCCAAGTAGTGAATATTCGGTTCGATTCCGAGGCGATTCTGGTTTTTACGACAAGGATATTGTGGCTCTTTTGAGCCAAAACAAGGCTGATTTTGCCATCGTTGCCGATATGACGGGTCCGCTTAAACAATTGGTAACTGGTCTGGCATATTGTCCGGCGAGTGGAACGGACAACCGTTACAGCTTTGCCGAAACAACCTACCAGCCAGCCAAGTGGGGCAAACCCTATCGCTATTGCATCATTAGGAAAAAACTGGAGCCGGAAGAATCTGACCAGGCTACTCTGTTTACTGTCAACGCCTACAGCTACTCTGCCATCGTGACC
>JACOUC010000044.1 GCA_016178055.1 Chlamydiota bacterium
CTGATTTCCACAATCGTGTATTGAATTGCCTTAAAAAATCCGGGCCAATCTTCAATTCCTTTGTCAGACAAAGTTTTGATCGTGCTTAAAATCTGCTCCGCCATCGTCCCTTGACCCGCGCCCATCTCAATGATCTGAAAACGGGTAGGTTTTCCCATGGCCTTCCATTGGTCCATAAGATCATAAGCAAGCCCTCTCCCAAACTGTCCAAACTCCTCAGGCAATGTCCGAAACTCTCCGCCCTCGCCTGCCTTTGCGGAAGGAATGGGTGTCGTTCTCGGCTTGGTATAGAAACCATGTTCTGGGTCGTACAAAGCCATTCTCATAAATTCATGGTAGGTCATTCGCCCCTCTTGATTTTCACGAATTTTCTCCATGATATTTAATTCTGCAGGAGAGGATTTTGATTTCCTGGAACGGAGAAGTCCCTCAAAAGACTTAAATCCCGCAAGCTTCATTAGGTCAGAGAGTTCAAGATAAAAATCAAAACTGAATTCTGTCGAATATAAAAAATAATCCAGCCACTGCAAAGCCTCTTCTTTCAGTTTTTTCTTGTCTGGGTTCTCACTTAATATTTTATTGAGACTCTGTCTCAAATTGGGCCGCTCTCCATTAAAAAACTTTATTTGCTCAGCCAAATGCGCTTGAAAATTTCCCGGATCAATCTCTTCTTTGGGAAATTTTCCATCTTTTTTCTCAAGTTCTTTACGAACATCTTCAGGTTGTGTCCGAGCAAACTCAATAAAAGCGCGATAGCGAAAATAGATTTCTTGAGACGATAATGGATGACCTAAAATCTCTTGAAGTCCGTCCCGGGAAACCTCAAAAAAGGTAGCAACCCGTTCTAAATTTGCCATGGCCTTCACAAATTCAAAAAGATAAAGCTCATCATTCAAGGCATTCTGAACAATCAAAATCGATTGCTCTGCCAATTGAATCTGTTTTTCAACAAGCAACCTTGAAAGCCACGCATGATGGCCATCTCGTTTTAAAGACCGCTCCTTTTTCAACAACATACCTTGTATTGGGGTCAGTTCTCTACTTATGACATTTCCCCTCTCAACTTCCGCTTCAGGCTCAGATGTGCTTGTCACCGTCATAGCTGGTTCTGCCTTAGACTGCCCACCTACTCCTTCCGGAACAAGTGGGTTAAGGACCCCAACTTCTGGATCCCCGATTGAAACCTTCGGGGATGACGGGTCTGGTGAAGTCATATAAGTATTATGCGCGACAATTCCATTGCCAATAAAATTGTGAGTTCCTTCCACTTCAATGTCATAAACCCTCTCGAAGCCAGTCAATTCTATGGATTGAATACGGTCCCAGAAAATATGAGATTTTGCAGAATATTTACTCGACAGATGGATCTCATTTTGGATACGATTGATTCCAGGAGGATGTAACATGAAAGCCTTGTCAAAACGGGGTGCTGAGAAACTTTTACCCTTTCGAAAAGCAATAGCTTCTACCCTTTTTAAATTTGGGAAACATTCAAAGGCTGCTGTCATTGTTGACAAAAATAAAGCGCCAAGATTTTTTATCTTTGACACATTTGCATTGCTGGATGTGCTCTCAGACATCGATGAAGCACTCGTGGACCGGTTCTCCACCGAGGAATACCACGATAAACGCGTCAATCCTTCTGGATGGCTGATTGATGAAATAGAATCAAAATTACCGCTAGATCCTGGTTTTGAGACCTCTTTACGCAAATCCATCTCCGAAGCAGAAAAGAAGGGATACATCCCTTTTGAAAAAGTTAAGAAGAAATTAGGGCTCGTATAAATCCCCTTATGTTCAAGATTCAATTCACCCCTAGAGCCAATCGCGAGTTTTGCGCTTTGTCTAAAGATATTCAAAAGCGCATTTCGAAGAAATTGGAAGATAATGCCCAACTTGATAATCCCTTGATTCGTGCTGAGCCATTGGTTAATCTGCCACCCAGCACACATCGCTTTCGTATAGGAAAACATCGCGCTTCTTTCTATCTCAAAGGCAATACCCTCTTTGTGGAGCGTGTTCAAATCCGCGACCGAGCGTACGAACGCTGAAAAATCACCGAAAGAGCCCGTAGGCACCGCAATCGCATCCCCAATATGAAGCTGGCTCACTTGCGTCCAATGAAAGAAGGACATTGATACGAGATGGAAAAGAGTGGTATACTGAATCCAGTTATGAAAGCCAATACGGTCACAAAGCCCACGGAGAAAATCACAGTTCAAAGCCTTCGGCACAGAGGATTCCCCGTTTATCCAGGAAGTCAATTCATTCCAAAGGAATGGCTTTCTAGGAAAGTTCCACTGCTGGGCACAGTTCACCAACGTCTTAGAAAAATAAAAGTTGATTTGGCTGAAGAGTGGCTCTGGCTCGATTCGCCAAAGACATTGCGAACGAGAGAATTGGAATCTGGGACGTCGGAAAAGCTCAGATCTTTGCGTCGTACGATCTTATTATGAGACATAACCTCACCGCTGCCGATGCGATTATCCTCGCAACTGCCCTTGAGCTGAGAGAGTTCAATCCCATCTTCGTTTGTGCCGACGTCAGATCTAGGTTGTTGAACGCAGCCATCGCCTGTCATCTTTCCACGCTCAATCCCCTGAGCACGTAAAAAAAATTTTCTCGATGGCACCGCAATCTTATCCCCGACATGAAGCTGACTCACGGGAGTCCAATGAGAATAGGTCAAAGCTGGAAGGCTGAAGGTGGAAGGGAAAAGACTGGCCGAAGCTCGAAGGTCGAGGGTCGAAGGTATGAAGGTGTTTTTATCTTTTCCTTCCACCTTCGAGCTTCCACCTTCCACCTGCTTTTCATTTCCTTCCACCTTCTTTAAATACGGATGATTCGCCGTTGTCCGAATGCTCCTTCCACTTGCGGTGGTGAGCTTAAAAACAGGCTTAACCCCCATGTCCATCAGTCCCACAATCCTGTGCGGCTCAAGTTTCCCCGTCTCTTCATTGAGCGAAAAAACATAATCATCAGGCCGAACCTGGACAATCGGGATAAGTTGGGGAATAACAATAGGTGTCTCTTCTTTTTCGCCTAGCCCAAAGCTCTTAGCCCCTAGCTTTCTCACAATCGGCAGCATCGTATCTGCTGTTACGCACCGACCTAACGGATCGTCAGAAGAGGGAACAGACGCCCCTGTCGTCGCTCCGTCTTGTTCTACAAGTCTACGTTCTAAATCATCTAAAGCTTGTCCTACAATTTTATAGCTGATTTCCAACCTACGTGTCCTATCTGAATTCGCAATCACCTTTACCTTTGCCACCCGAGTGGTTGGAAACTCTGTATCTGATGCCAACTGCTTATCTACATAGTCATGACTTCCGTTTGCGTTATAAACAATGATACGGTCTTCAACACTCTCGAGAAAGGCCTTGCGAAATCCATCAATGTCTTTGGGATACCTTAAAATAAGATTTATCGTCTCTCTCTGTCGGTCAGGTCCTCCCAAAAAACCGAGGTCTCTCATGAAACGCCCATGCTTCTTGAGCATCTTATCAACCCAACTTTGAACAACGGTAGGATCATGTTCAATACCATAAGCAACATCAAAAGGAAGTTCTGTATCATGAGTCACTTGTTGGTGCAAATCCCATAATTGCTTTTCCCCTTCGACAAAAGCCATTTCCTCCGATAATTCGCCAAGAACATTATTTTTGCTGCGAATACTTGACCAAAAAGTTGTTTTGCCACTTCCATTGGCTCCATCAATCGCAATGATCCAACGTCCGTTCTTTGTTTTCAGTCTTTCAAGCAATTCCTCTAACACTTCAGGATTGGTATAGCTTTCAGCATTTTGAATGGGCTTTGCCAAGAGGACCAGGAAATCAGCTACCTGCCATTCTGTACCAAAGTATTCGGTGGCCTCCTTAAACAGTTCGGGATATCTCTGATTAAATTCTCTTGTAACAAGATTAAGCTCCATACGATCAAGAGTGGGTACTGCCTCCCAAAGCTCTCTCGTAGCATTGGCCAAGCGTTTTTTGAGGGAAAGTACACATTCGACAACCTCCGCTGGCAATCCCTCACCCGTCACCGTAATTGTTCCAGCCTGATGCAAAACAGGCCCCCGCATGTGAGTTATGTCTAAAGTTGTTCCTAGTTGATCACCTGGTTCTTGTCCCACCTCAAGCGCTAACGCCTGTGGCAACATATTAGTCACCGTCGGCGGCATAAATTGATTGGCGAAAGCACTGTGACTTTGCTTCTGATTCTTTGGATTTGATGAAGCATCGCTTTCAAGAAATGTGACAAAATCTTGATCATCCTCCCCCAAAGCCTTCTTCAAATAACTTTGCGTCAGTCGAGCCGCTGTTCCTCCTCGAGCCAGAAGCTTGCGAAGTTGGTTAATGAAATTCATTTGGGTAGGGTCTCTGATCCATTGGCCTGTTTGAGAATATTGAAGGGTTAAATCCTGAATGATGTTTGAGAAATGGGTCGCGCGATTTTTCCATTTTTCAAAATCGCTATCCGTCAAATGTGCATCCTTCAACATTTCTTTGGCCAAATTCTTCATGATGTCGCTGAAGCTGGTATTTATGGGGTTTTCTAAAAGATCGTCAAATTCTTTAATCTTTCTAAAATATCCACTTCGGTCATCCATCTTATTCATGCGAGGAGAAATGACACAATAGCCAATATTGGCCGCTTTGAGGCGCTCTCTGAATCCTTCTGTGTGAAAGCCTCCCATGATGATCGCTGCATATTTAAGCTTTCTTTGCTCCAAAAGTTTGACTGTCTTTTCATACATGATTGGATCGCGCTCAAGAACTTTTTCGTAGAATTTTTCTGCGATTTTGAAGATATCGCCGAAGTCGGGGGATTCAAAGGAGAGGTTGTTTTTCTCGCATAATTTTTTCAAGGCTTGAGAAAATTTTTCTATGTACTCTTCCTCTCCTTGTAAGTTTTTCCTCCCCCTTATTTTTTTAAGGGGGATTGAGGGGGTTACTTCCTCCTCTTTCATAACTCCCCTAACCCCTAACTCCCCAGGCCCCTTTAAGGGAGTAACTCCCCAGGCCCCTCTTACCTTAAGAGGGGGTATTGTATGAAGAGGGGAACTCCACACAACTTTTAAATCTTCTCTGTTCCCCTCCATCGATACCACACGCTTTAAAACGTCATAATTCTTTTCTAATTCGATCAGTTGCTTCGCTTGATCGGTTATCGCTAACTCTTCAATCATATCTTCTTCACGTTTTTCAATCTCTTCATCCAATTTTTCCCAGGAGATTTGTTTCATGAGGGACATTTGCTGGATGAAAAGCTTGAGATTGGGATAGAGTTCTTTTTCTTCCTGTTTTTCTCTCCCCTTAAGGCGACCGAGTTCGGGTACCCACTTATGGGTGAACGAGGAAGTGGTTGAAGCCGAGAGGCGAAAACCATAGGGGGAGTCGGAGGGGTTATTGTTTTCTTCCATAACTCCCCCCTCCCCTCTTAACTTAAGAGGGGAGAAACTCTCTCCATCTTCTGGTTCTAGATATTTGCTCAAAAACAAATAATGCTCCTCATCACTAACTCTCCCCAACCGATACTCCAACACATTCTTTAAAACTTCATTCAACTCTTCTTTTGGAAGTTTCTTTTCTAATTTGGAAAGAAATTTTAAATATTCGGACTCAATCTTTGATGCATCTGTTTTTTTCTCAAGCGTTTGAAGTTCAAGAAATTTCTCAATGCTGGGATATAGATAAAGCTGAGATTGCTTCGCTTCGCTCGCAATGACAAACTGGTCATTTCTGATTTTTGATCTGTCATTTTGATCTTTGATTTTTGATATTTGATTTACATACTCCCCCACCCCTATCTTGTACTCCCGATACTTCTCCCTCTTCTCCATCAACTCCCATAATTCTTTTGGATAAATTTTCAGTCTTAAATTTTTAATCGTCTCATCCAAATCCGCCCACACAGGTTCCTGAAGCTCCCGTTCTTCCATCAGAGCACCCATGGCCCTAGCGTTGTCCACATAAGTCCGAACATCTTCCACACCCCAACCCTTTACTTTATCTCCCTCACTGATTAAAAAGGATTCCAGGCTATTAATGTCGTGATTCATCAAGAATTTCTTTTGTGCTTCGGCAAGCGCTTTCTGATCTGGGAAGGCTGTGAAAAAGGACATGTCTATGGGGCCACTGGCAGCCTCGGAAAAGACATAGAAAGGCTGGCTAGGAAGCTGGGAGGCTAGAAAGCTGGGAGAAACCTTTTGTTTTTTAGCCTCCCAGCTTCCTAACTTCCCAGCATCTTTTATTTCTGCTTCCAATGCTCTCAATATTTTCTCCTCATTCCCCTCGACCTCCGTATTACAATGAATATCTTCGAGGATAAAAAGAAGGGGTCTCTCTGAAATGATGTTTTGATCAATGATTTCGCCTACATCACTTGGGATTTTGATGCTTTCTAGGAGGGCCTTTGTTTCAACGGGCTGATTTTGAAGGGGAATTCCACCCAGACTTGATACTGCCAGGGGGCCTAGGATAGGGGAATCTTGTGCATAACCTATTGAAATATCATAAGTTATAAAATAAATGCACAAAAAAATACGGACCGCTCTTTGAAAGCTTTTGAATAACATTTTTACCTTTTTCCTAAGTCATTGCAGCAAAGAATAAAAAAACCATTAAAGGATTCAAATCATTAGACACCTCTGAAGGGAGAAAAGTCAAAAAATGAATGACTTTAAATTTCGATAAGAGAAGTGGTATATCTCATTGATTAAGAATGAATTATAATAAAATCAATGTATCATTCAAGTTTTTGCGTCATGATTTTTTGAGAGGCAAGCAATGCCAGGCGTTCAACTTTTCTCCACTCAGAATAAGGAGCTCGAAGCGCTCTGTAGCGACTTAAATCTGTTTGAGAAAGATCCCAAGGCCTGGGCTCAGCCAACTGAATGGCGAGTTGTTGACTGATTGAAAAGCCTTCTTCCTGAGGGTAAAGTTTATCTAAGGTTTTTAATGCCTGAGTCGCTCGTTTTACCCCCAAATGATCAAAGAGGGCGACAAAATCAATAAAATCTCTCGTCGCATTCCGGCGAACAATCAAGTAGGCCTTGATTCTTAGCATCTCTTCCAGTGCAGGAACTCGAATTCCTCGTATCGTGGTTGTCTTCAGAGGGGCTGATCTTATGAGCTGTCGAATACCTGTTCGAACACCCTGAAAATGTCCCAAAATAAGAACAGGAGGCTCAATTCTTTTTGTATGCCACCCAGCCTCTTTTTCCACTTTCTTCAAGATTTCACCAAATCGTTTCTTCAAATCTGGGAGGACATAATCTGCATCTAAAGAAACTCGGTGTCCCACATGAAGTGAAGCAGCGGTTCCCCCCACAAGAACGCATTCTGGAAAGTGAGACTGGAAAATTTCCTGAGCAGAAATTAGTTTTTCCCACGCTGGAATATCTTTCTTAAGATTCATGGTCCCTGATCTTCTTCAAAATTTCCCTCCACAAAGAAATCACTCCGTAGAGTTTCACAGAAGCTAAAACTTTCTCCAAAGATAAGGCCGTAGGACCCATGGGTTTCTTCTTAAGACGATGGTAAAGTTTTCGCCAAGTTTGGAGGGTTCCTTCAGACAAAATTTCCTCAAGGTAAACAGGGTCATTCCAGTAGGCACTTTTAAGTCGTATGGAATAGCTTCCCCACCTCTTCTGAGCCGCCTTGGCTGCAATTCTGGAACGCCGTTCTCTCGAGAGAAGGCGAGCCCTTTTTTCTCCTCCCTCTCTCCCCCATTCCCTAAAAATGGACCGCGTGGATTTTGATAATCGAGGCATGTTCTATATTCTATACTTAGGGGGTAAGCATTGTCAATAGGTTCAAGAAACTGAAATTTTAGTTAAGATAAGAATTCAAGGCAGTTCCGTGGCACCCATCAGATAGCGATCACATTCGCGGGCAGCACCACGACCCTCATTAATCGCCCAAACGATGAGGCTTTGTCCACGGCGGGCGTCTCCTGCGGCAAAAACACCTTTGACACGGGTGGTGTATTCCTCCCACTCGGCCTTGACATTGGTGCGGGCATCTCTTTCGATGTTGAGTTGATTGAGTAGATTTTCTTCGGGGCCTAAAAATCCCATGGCGAGAAGAACCAACTCGGCTGGATAAACTTTTTCACTTCCTAGAATTTCCACCATGCCAAAGCGGCCATCGGCCCCCTTTTTCCATTCGACATTGACCGTGTGCAATTCTTTGACATTTCCTTCTGTGTTCCCTACAAACTTTTTGGTTAAAATAGAATAAACGCGCGGATCTTGTCCAAAAACAGCTTCAGCCTCCGCCTGCCCATAATCCAAGCGATACACCTTCGGCCATTCCGGCCAGGGATTGTCAGTTGCACGATCCGAAGGCGGCTTGGGCAAAATTTCAAATTGAGTTAAACTTTTGCATCCATGTCGCATGGCCGTTCCCACACAATCCGTCCCCGTGTCTCCTCCCCCAATCACCACGACATTCTTGCCTTTCGCGGAAATATAATTTCCATCTTTGTGATGGCTATCCAAAAGACTTTTGGTATTGAGGTGTAAAAATTCCATGGCAAAATGAACACCTTTTAAATTTCTTCCTTCAATAGGCAGATCTCTGGGTTTGGTTGCGCCTGTGCACAAAACGACGGCATCAAATTCTTTAAATAATTTTTCAGCGGGATAATTTTTTCCGACTTCTGCGTTCGTGACAAATTCCACGCCTTCTTGGCTCAGTAAATCCACGCGACGCTGGACTACAGATTTTTCAAGCTTGGGGCTGGGAATCCCATACATTAAAAGTCCGCCAATGCGATCCGCCCGTTCAAAAACGGTGACCCAATGACCCGCCTTGTTAAGTTGAGCAGCACAAGAGAGCCCTGCAGGACCTGATCCCACCACCGCTACTTTTTTTCCGGTACGGGTTTTGGGAGGTTCAGGTTTGACCCAACCTTCATCAAAACCCTTGTCAATGATTGAGCATTCAATATTTTTAATCGTGACCGGAGGTTCACTGATGCCCAACACACAGGAGCCTTCACAAGGAGCCGGACACACGCGACCCGTAAATTCAGGAAAGTTGTTGGTTTTATGAAGCCTCTCAAGCGCCTCTTCCCAAAGGCCGCGGAACACTAAATCATTCCATTCCGGAATAAGATTATTGATCGGACATCCCGAGGCCATGCCACTGATCAGGGTTCCCGTATGACAAAAGGGAATCCCACAATCCATGCAGCGGGCTCCCTGCTCTCTAAGTTTGTCATCAGAAAGGTGCAGATGAAATTCATTCCAATCGTGAACACGCTCTTTCGGTAGCCGATCCGCTGGGAGTTCTCTTAGATATTCTATAAAGCCTGTTGGTTTACCCATAGAAAAATTCAAAATCCAAAAATCAAAATGTAAAATGACAATCCAAAAATCAAAATTTTTAAACGCAACGACACGCGAAACATTTTGGATTTTGATATGTCATTTTGATTTTTGATATTTGATCTTTGGATTTAATTCCCTCCCACTCTTGCCAAATCTTTTTTGTTTTCTTCAAAAGCGGCCATCACCGCTTCATCGCCCGTCAAACCTGCTTCTTTGACCTTCTTCAACGTTTGAAGGACCCTTTTGTAATCCTTAGGCATGACCTTCACAAATTTCGGAATCATTTCTTCCCATAAGGCAAGAATCTTCCAGGCATGATCACTCTGGGTGTACTCGGCATGACGACGAATCATTCGCTCCAGCTCTTCAATTTCATCCTTATCTTCAACTTTAGATAGTTCGACCATTTGAAGATTACATTTCTTTTTAAAACAGCCGTCTTGATCCAGACAGTAGGCAATACCCCCCGACATCCCCGCCGCAAAATTACGGCCCGTGGGCCCTAGAACAATCACGCGTCCACCCGTCATGTATTCACAACCATGATCCCCCACAGACTCGACCACCGCATGAACACCGCTGTTTCTCACGCAAAATCTTTCTCCAGCCATGCCTCGAATATAAGCCTCTCCACTGGTTGCACCATAAAAAGCAACATTTCCAATGATGATATTTTCCTCGGGGACAAAAGAAGAATTTTTAGGTGGAAAAAGAATGATTTTCCCTCCCGAAAGACCTTTCCCTACATAATCATTCGCATCCCCTTCTAATGTAAGGGTCATCCCCTTCGGGATGAACGCTCCGAAACTCTGACCTGCAGAGCCCTTAAAATGAAGGCGAATAGTATCTTCAGGAAGACCTTTGACCCCATAACGACGCGTCACTTCACTCCCTAAAATGGTTCCCACCACACGATTCACATTTTGAATCGGAAGTGCAGCTTCGACTTTCTCACCTTTTTCCAATGCTTTTTTACAAAGTTTCAAAAGTTTTTGATGATCCAACGCCTGATCCAAACCATGATCTTGAGGAATCTGGCAATAACGCCCCACTTCTTTGGGCACTTCAGGCCGATAAAGAATTTTTGAGAAATCAAGCCCCTTTGCCTTCCAATGATCTACAGCCTTTTTCGGTTCAAGCCGGTCTGTTCGACCCACCATTTCGTTGAGCGTTCTAAATCCAAGCTTCGCCATCCATTCCCGAACTTCTTGGGCAATGAATCGCATAAAATTCACGGCATGCGCCGGATCTCCCGTAAATTTTTTGCGCAATTCTGGATTTTGGGTCGCAACGCCCACAGGACAGGTGTCCAAATGACAAACGCGCATCATGATACAACCCAAGGCCACCAAGGGAGCCGTTGCAAAACCAAATTCCTCCGCACCGAGAAGTGCAGCGATGACCACATCACGACCTGTTTTCAATTGGCCATCTGTTTCTACCGCAATTCGGCTGCGCAAATTATTAAGGACAAGTGTCTGATGCGTCTCAGCCAGTCCCAATTCCCAGGGGAGTCCCGCATGCTTGATACTGGTCTGGGGTGAAGCACCGGTCCCTCCATCATAGCCGCTGATCAAAACCACATCGGCATGGGCCTTGGCCACTCCAGCCGCAATCGTTCCCACACCAACTTCAGACACCAGCTTCACGCTGATGCGGGCATGGTGATTGGCATTTTTCAAATCGTGAATCAGCTCTGCCAAATCTTCAATAGAATAAATATCATGGTGCGGTGGCGGAGAAATAAGCCCTACACCCGGAGTCGAAAGCCTCACCTGAGCAATCCAGGGATAAACTTTTTGGCCGGGCAATTGTCCCCCCTCGCCTGGTTTGGCGCCCTGAGCCATCTTAATCTGAAGCTCCAACGCCTTCACCAAATAAAGGCTGGTCACCCCAAATCGCCCAGAGGCCACTTGCTTGATGGCACTGTTTCGAGAATCCCCATTTGGATCGAGTGTATAACGGGCCGCATCCTCACCGCCCTCTCCCGTATTGCTTTTTCCGCCCAAGCGATTCATGGCAATGGCCAAAGACTCATGGGCTTCTTTACTGATGGAGCCATAAGACATGGCCCCTGATTTAAAGCGCTTGCAAATCGTCTCAACGGATTCCACCTCTTCAATCGGAATGGGCTTGGCATCTGATTTAAAATCTAAAAGTCCTCGCAACGTACAATAATTTTTTTCCTGTTGATTGACCAAGGCAGCATATTCCTTAAAAACTTCATAGTTCGCCGTCCGGCAAGCCTTTTGAAGTTTGTGAATGGTCTGGGGATTAAAAAGATGATACTCCCCTTCTTTACGCCACTGATATTGACCCCCCGGATCAAGCGTTTTTCCATTCACCGAAAAGCGGGGATAGGCATGCTGATGTCGTAATAACACTTCCTTGGCCATCTCATCCAAACCAATCCCTTCAATGCGAGAAGCCGTCCAAGTAAAATATTTATCGATCACTTTTTGATGGAGGCCCACAGCTTCAAAAATCTGAGCGCCTCGATAACTTTGAATGGTAGAAATGCCCATTTTGGAAATGACCTTCACGACGCCCTTTGTGACGGCCTTGACATAATTTTTCACAGCCGTTTTGTGATCCATTCCGTTCAGCATTTTCTGACGAATCATGTCATCCAGAGTTTCGAAGGCCAAATAAGGATTGATCGCACCGGCCCCATAGCCGATTAAAAGAGAGTAATGGTGTACCTCCCGAGGCTCTCCTGATTCCAAAATGAGTCCGACCCGTGTTCTGGTTCCCTCTCGAATCAAATGATGGTGAAGGCCTGCCACCGCCAAGAGCGCAGGAATTGGAGCCTTTGTCGCGTCCATGCCTCGATCGGTCAAAATTAAAATGTTCGTGCCTTCCCGAATCGCAAGACTCGCCTTTTGACAAAGATTCTCCAACACCCTCTCTAATTCGACCCCTCCCTTTGTCGGATCAAAGAGAATGGGCAAATCCACTGCCTTACAACCCCTATGTCCATTGACATGACGAAGCGTGGCCAATTCATCATTGTCCAAAATCGGTGTCTTTAATTTAATCTGATGACAACTTTCTGGAGTTGGATCCAAAAGGTTCCTTTCAGAACCAATGGGGGTGTCTGTCGCTGTCACAATTTCTTCTCGGATGCAATCAATCGGTGGATTTGTGACCTGGGCAAAGAGCTGTTTAAAATAATTATAAAGGAGTTGAGGACGATTCGATAGAACGGCCAAAGGCGTATCCGTTCCCATCGAACCCACGGGTTCCACCCCATTTTGGGCCATGGGAGACATGATAATGTGCAAATCTTCAAAGGTGTAGCCAAACGCTTGCTGACGCTGAAGCACCGTCTTGTGATCCGGTTCATGCACATGAGGAGGTTGGGGTAAATCCTCCAACTTGACCAAATGTTCATTCAACCACAACCGGTAGGGGTGTTCCGTTGCAATATTATTTTTAATTTCTTCATCCGCGACAATTCTTCCTTCTTCCGTATCAATCAAAAACATGCGCCCAGGTTGAAGGCGTCCCTTCTGAAGCACATTTTCAGGAGCTACCTCAAGTACACCCACTTCAGACGCCATAATGACACGATCGTCTTTCGTGACATAATAACGAGAAGGGCGAAGGCCATTGCGATCCAGAACCGCACCAATCTTCACTCCATCTGTAAAGGCAATCGAAGCGGGGCCATCCCAAGGTTCCATGAGAGAACTGTGATATTCGTAAAAAGATTTTTTCTCATCCGACATGCTCTCGTGATTCGACCAAGGCTCTGGGATCATCATCATCATAGAATGAGGCAAAGACCGCCCGCCCAGAACCATAAATTCTAAGCAATTGTCAAACATCGCAGAATCACTTCCATCCTCGCAAATAATAGGAAAGAGTTTTTTTAAATCATCGCCGAAAAGATCGCTCTCGAGCATCGCCTCTCGGGCATGCATCCAATTCACATTGCCTCGAAGGGTGTTGATTTCGCCATTGTGGGCCATGTAACGATAAGGATGAGCCCGTTCCCAACTGGGGAATGTGTTCGTGCTAAAGCGGGAATGAACCAAGGCCAGGGCACTCTCAACAGAAGGGTCCAAGAGATCTGGATAAAAGGGCTGGACTTGTTCGCACATGAGCATGCCCTTGTAAACGAGGGTCTTATAGGAAAGGCTGGTGATATAAAAGGAATCTCCACCTTTTACGTTTCCGTAGCGAATCGCATTTTCCGCTCTTTTACGAATCACATAAAGTTTTCTCTCAAAGGCCAAATCATCTTTCAGTTTTGGATTTCTGGCGATAAACATTTGACGGACCACGGGTTCTGAGACTTTTGCACTATTTCCAAGCGACGCATTTTGTGTGGGAACGGTTCTCCAACCTAAAAATTTCTGGCCCTCTTGAATGATGATTTCTTCAAAAATTTTCTCGCAATTTTTTCTCTTAGAGGTATCTTGGGGCAAATAAACCATTCCGACGCCATATTCAGAGGGACCCGGCAAATCAATTTTTTCTTTTCGAGCAGATTGTTTTAAAAAGGTATGCGGAATTTGAAATAGAATGCCTGCCCCATCCCCTGTATTGGCTTCACAACCACAGGCCCCTCGATGGCGTAAATTCAAAAGCACGGTCAGGGCCTCGCGAACAATATCGTGGGACTTTCGCCCCTTGATGTTCACGACAAAACCCACCCCACAAGCATCGTGCTCGTAGCGCGGATCATAAAGCCCTTGTTTTTGTGGTAACCCGTTCATAGTTATATTTAAGTGCTTAAGCACTTAGACACCTAAGCACTATTTTTAAAAAATTCTTACTATCTCACCATGAGTTTCAAATTCTGTCAATCTGAGAGATTTGCAAACTCGTAGAGACACAAAGACGTGGAAGCTATTACAGCAAGAATTGTTCCAGAATTTATTTTGAGATTGAGAAATTGAAAGCAAGTGATTGAGAAGGACACATTCTCATCAGAATGAACAAAAAGTAGCTTACAACTGATTTATTAAAACAGTTGGCTTGTATGAGATAACCGGATCACAACCTTCGTTAAGAGAAATAAATTTGTGCTCGTAGGCATTTAAAAAGGTTGTTTTTCCTAAGAGACTCACTTGATTCTGGGTCAAACTATGAGTCGATGTATGACCATGAATCCATAAATGGGGAGAAAAACTTTTAAACAAATGATGAAAACAATCAAAACCTCGATGACATAAATCTTCACCATCATGAATCCCCCGTGGAGGTGCATGAGAAATGACAAGAACTTTCTTAGACAATCCTCGCACAAAATCGATTATCTGCCTCCACCTTAAACAATGTTCAATATGGCGGACCACCTTTGACATCGCTTCTTCCGTATATTGAGGGCCTTCCCCGTTATACCATAGGGATCCCTCCAATCCGACAATCACCCAGTCAGAAAAAATAAACAGACGACCATGGAGATTCTCCAACCCTTCAAATGTTCCAAGAAATTCTTTATAAACCGGTTCCTGAAACAAGGATTTATGGGCAATGAACGGCCCTACGTTCTTTTCCTCTACCGGATCATGATTGCCTCTCACATAAATTAAATGTTTTCCCAAAGAGCCCTCAACGAATTCTAAATAAGAACTGGAAAGGTCCCCACAGGAAATAACGAGATCAACCTCTTTCAAAGAAGGCTCCCCCTCTTCTATCCAATGAAGAAGGGTTGTACTTTCTTTATCTGAAACAGCTAAGAGTTTCATAAAAAGGGCGTTCAGCGTACAGCGATTTCCTTTTTCCTTCTCAAAACTCCCAAGAGATCCTTCACACGACCTGGTAAAATTTCCAAGAAACCCGGCGGACTATATTTTTCCAAAAAATCCTTCTTCGTAAAATCAAATCCCACGTCGTGTCCAGCCTTCTGACTAAGGTAATACTTGTGTAAATTCATCCAGACATAAAGATCGGTATATGTTCTTTTGGGAAAATGTTCCAAAATTTTTTCTTCAAAAATCGTCTGAACCGCAGGGAAAAATCTTTTTTCATACCAACTGTAACTGGCATAAATCACATCTTTAGAGGTCAAGGCACCACTTTCATAATTCTTTTTAAAATCCAAAATCTCCTCATAAAGCTTTGCATAACTTGTTAATTCAGAAACTTTCAATGGGTAAATCAAAATACGATTTTTTAAAAATGTCTTTTTTTGAAAAGCTTCTTCCTCTAAGGCAATGAGAAATTGACGCGCTTCCTCTGTTGAAACTTTATAGCGTTTTCGTGGATCTAACTTAAAATCAAAGCGAATTTCAATGACCTCCGCATCAATAAATTCTTTTTTTTCTTCAAACTTTGCAACACTCACCCGATGATGTCCATCAATCACAAAATATTTATCATTCACTTGATAAACTTGAACGGGGGGAAGCTCAAGGCCCGAGCGAACGGCCATGAGCACACTTAAATATTTTGCATCCATGCGCTTCTTATTGGGTAAAAACTCGTTGTTAAAATCCCGATACCGCCCCAAACTTCCCACAATTTTTCGAATAGGAATGGGCATCATTCCCCTTCGAATTTCTGAAACGCGATCGAGATTCGACTGAACCGTTTGAAAATCGACGAGTTGACCTTCTTCAGTCTTCATATCTTCTATCTCTGCTCTTGGATGTTATCAAATTGTTCTAAAATAGATTTATCATTCATTTTATCATAAGAAAAGCCTTGAAGATGATAGCGCATCATTGATTCCCATTCTCCCCATCCTTTTTCACGCATGCCCTTTTGAATTTTCTCTAACAGACTAAACATTTGATCATGACGGGCCTCCAAAACACCCATTAAAAATTGATCCGTCCCGATGCGAGCGACCGTATCTTTCGCATGATTCATTGAAGATTTTAAAAGCTCTTGAAATCCATCTAGAAAAATCATTCGCTCTTGAAAATCCTTCTTCATTTCCGAAGACCTTCTAAAATCTAAAAACATAAACATCACATTTTCTTTAAGTTGCTTAGAACGATCTAGCCATTGATTCAAAGCCAAAATAGGCTGAACAGCTTCTTGAAAAACAGGAAGGCCAACCTTAAACGTTGTCCCCTTTCCAATCTCGCTTTCAACCCACACCGCTCCTTGATGGGCAAGCACCAACTCTTTTACAATCGCCAATCCCAATCCTGTCCCCCGAGGACGTGCCTCTTGATGATCCAACTGAAAAAATTTCTCGAAAATTTTAGGGATGTCTGCTCGAGCGATCCCTTGCCCTGAATCTTTAACCCCCAAGACAACAAACTGCTTCCAAAACATCAATTGGACAATGTCAAAATTTTTAATCATTTCTTCTCCTCTCCATTGACGAAGTTGATTCAACACCCACTCACGATCCGTAAGACTTGCTTCAATTTCAATTGAACCCTGAAGAGGGGTAAATTTAAAGGCATTGCTTAAAAAATTATCTAAAATCTGACGGAGACGTCCCGGATCCGCATAAACTTCTAAGGAATCTTCCGATGAAAAAGTAAGCTTAATTTTCTTTTCCTCAGCCATTCTCTTGTACTGTTCCCATAAAAGAGAAAAAATAGGTTCGATTTTCACCTTCTCTTTTTTCATCTTCATCTTTTTAGACTCTAATTTTGAAAAATCCAAAATGTCTTGGATCAAATGAGAAAGCCTTTCCGTATTGTGACTCGTAATGTTCAAAAATTTTTGTTGTTCAGCCGAAAAGGTAGAAGCAGCATCTTCTAAAAGAAGGGCAATGCTCTCCTTAATCACAGTTAAAGGGGTTTTTAACTCATGACTCACCATTGAAACAAAATCACTCTTCATCCGATCAATTTTCTTGAGCTCTCGATTGGTCTGTTCAAGATCCTCTGTAATATGTAAAAGTTGGGTTTGCTGAGTCATGAGCTCCTGATTAATATCAGAAAGCCTTCGGCTAAATTCTTCAACTTCTCCCTGCCGTTCTTGAAGCAATTGATAATTGCGATCTCGCTCTTTAAGCGCTATCTCCCTATCTCCCAAGGCCAAATCTTTTAATTTTCTCTCTTGAACCACGGTACGCATGAGGAAATATCCTAAAGTTGTTAAAGAGGTCAAACTAAAAATATTCAGAATCATGATCGACAGTTGACTCAAGTCTTCATGCAGATAATCATGACCCATTTCTAAAAGACATAAAGCAACCGTTAAGGATAAAATCCAAAAACTTAAAGTTGTCTGGAGTAGACCTAAGGAAATCATAATGGGCAAATAGGACAACAACCAAAACGGGCTATGGGACCCTCCCGTTAAGTGAATTAATAACGCTGAGAAAATGAAGAAGTTAAAAGATTCGATCATCCTCATCTTTTCAACAGAAAACCAACGAGGAAACACATGATGAAGAAGCACACTGGACACAAGAAAGGCCAAAAGAAAAGTGGTAAGAAAAAACGAGGTTTCAACCTTCACTAACCCACTTTGAACCAAACCCATCAGGGTCGCAACCAAGGTCCAAGAAGCAACTTCAGTCACCTGAAATTGACTTTGAAGGCGCCCATCTCGGATCTTTTTTTTCACCATTTGCAACCCCTTTTCTTGTTTCATTTTACCCTTTTTATAGCCTTGGAGCAAGAGGAGGGGTTGAATGAGGTATTAATTCTCCAATCTCTGTCCTTGGGTTTATCATTAAGTATGATGTCCCCGGAATACAGAAGGCTATTTTAATAGATTCAGGAATTTTCGTGGAGAGAGAATAGGTATGAAATGATACTGCTCAAGAGCCCGTAAATCCTTATCTCCGGACACAACGTAGTCAGCTTGAGAAACCTCAGCAGCTTCTAAATAAATCACATCATTGATATCTCTAACAGGAAATTGATGGCCGCCCCGAAGGATTACACTAAGCGATAAAGTCTCAAGATTGTTTACAAATTCATCAATTTCAATAAAAGAGAGCTGATGAATCTTGACCCATTTGGGATATTTTAAGACCCTACGAATCTCGAAGAGAATTTCCTTTGAAACCACCATGACAAATCGATCAAATTGGAGGTGATCCAATATTTTGGCAGGTGTACCCTTTTTATTGATCAATGCACTTACAACAACATTTGCATCTATAACAGCCTTGATCATCTGGAAAACCGCGACCGGTTCTTCTGACCTTTGACCTGAGAAGCTTCTAGAATCAACTTTTCAAGCTCTTTGGATGAAACTAGCGAACGGCTCCGTCGAGCGACAGGCCGCCGGGGGGCTCACCCGAGCGCCCCGTCAGAAACCAGCCTCAGTTCCCGGGACTAAACTGCTACGTTTCTTTTGATTTTTTACATCGCTGTACTTGCAGCTTTCCTTCCCTGACGCTCTTCTTCAATACTTTGACTGGCCTCAATGGGTTTTACAGTGAGGGCTTTCCAATCACCTACTTCAAGTCCTTCGATCATTTCTTTTACCTCTGCTTTTTCTTCATCAGTGAAAGCGTCTTTGAAACCCTCTTCACGAATCAGGCAGGCGAGTAAAGTAGCCGACAAGGAGGCCGGCTGCTTCATAAGGATGGCACGTTGAAGCTCATCATCACCCAGAATGGCTTCTAATGTTTCTCTGTGGGAACCATCATAAGCCAAAATGACATGCTTTAATGAATATTCAGCCGTCTGCAATGTTACTCTAAGATCCTCTTCTGGCCTGAGCCAGCGAATCCACTCACCATATTCAGATAAATTATCTCTGATCGTTGCCAATCCATCCTCATTAAAATCAAAGTTCTTAATCCATATCTTTAGGCGCTCCTGACCCTGACCTAGTTTCCCACGAATAAAATTGAGATGTCGCTTTAGATCCTGAATCCTTTCATCCGAAAAATCTCCCTTTGGGAAAACTGTTTCTGCATCAATGACAAGCACTTCCTTCTCCCTGTCTCTTCGTGCGATACGAGCAGGGTCAATGAGATATTTCATGAACAGACAAGTCGATCGTCGTCCCATAAAAGTGCTCAATGTAAAATGGGTCCAACAATTCCTGTCACGACGGTCATGATGTTCTTCCATTCCTTTTTTCATCGTGTTAATATCACGAAATCCTTTAAATTTTCTATCCCCATTCAATGCAGTATTGACCGTTCCTACAATGTCCTGCATGCCATTGGGTACCCATTTTCCCATATTATTGGTTTGCAATCTGGAATAAGTCTCATACACACCCCTTTCATCTTCTATCAAAGGTCTTATCACAATAACATCAACCTGTGATTCAGCCAAAAGCTGAGCGGCCTTGACTAAATTATGACCAAACCAGATAAAATATTTTTTATTTCCACGATCATCCAAAAGTTCAACAGCAATCACCTTCTTGCGATCTGAAGAACGTTTTTTGAACTCAGGAATCCGAAACGCAGTGAGTCCCCAATAAACATTTTCCTGTGTTGGAATTAAATGTCTAATGTTAAGAACTTTGCTCTCTTCTTCTACACGGGTCGGTTTAACGACCCTGCCTTCCCCATCCTGCAAAGCTCCATTCTCAATGTTTCCCTTCACATTTCTCACGGTCTTTTCGGTAAAATCAACGCCAGGAATCACTGGATTCACAATTGAAATTTTCTCTTCGAAAATGAGTCTCGCCCAAGTTCTTTCAAAGTCTTTTTGAGTAATACCATAAGACATGGCTCTATCCTTCAAACCTTCCGCAGATAGGGCGAGTGTTTTTCCTAAGAGGGTCACTACAATCGCTTTTTGAGTCAACTCTGCAAAAGAAATGGCAAAAGTTTTAGAAATCATTTCAGCTTCGCCATCATTCCCATATAAAACTTGATCGTAGGTATAAGGTCTAAGCCATTGTTGGATTAAATCCTTAGCATCTTGAGCCTCGCCCACAGCCCTTCCGACAACTTCACGAATCGAACTTTGAATTCGAAGGGGGATAAACTCTCTTCCCTCTGAACGAACCCATCGGACCCAGGCCTCAGCCCCATCCGCCATTTCGGGATGAGAGAGAGCTTGAGGCATCCAAGAAAGCGAAGTCGTTCGTCCTTCGTGCTTTTCCTCCTCCCCAGCCTCATGAAGCGCCATGGAAAGAAGGGATTCAATTCCTTCAGATGAATTCAAGCGTTTAAGCGGCCACCGAGAACCATTCACCATAATACGCAAAATATCTCGACCCCCCTCATGCACAATCTCTCTTTGGGCATCCACATTTTCACCTAAATCTGCATATCGAATTTGAACAAGTTCTTGACCCGGATTATTTTGCTCTAAAGCCCCAAGCAGAGCTGTCATCATGCCATGATAAATTAGATGTCTTTTCTCACCCGGAGGTGGGGATCGACCCGGAGGAGTTTTGACATTTGCTTCGGATGCGAGAATCCCTTTCGCCATCCTAATCATTCCCTGCCTCAATTCAGCCTCAATACCTAGCTCATAAGACGTCCATTCATTCCAAGCCGGAGTCTTGAGCGTCTCTTCTCCAGAGGTTCCAGCTACCCGAGCGGCATCTCGTCGATACTGACCCAAACTCAGCTCATTACGACCTACAGAAAATGTAATTGGAGCACTTCTTAAAAAACGATCCATTATTTGACGATGTGTTTCTGGACTATTTTCAACTATTTTTTGAATGGCATCGAGAATTCTCACCTTTGCATTATTTAAGTGTGTTTTATCCCCCTCATCAAGATGATTCTTAGGACCTAGTGTCTCCATCTGAAGTAAGGTTCCCATTAAAACTTTTAGATAATCAGGCTCTAATCTTTTCCCCTCTTCTATAATTCTTTGAACCTGCCGCAAAATGCGAAACGCTGTAATATCCATGGAGTTCACATGAAACGAAGTTCCTGCAATATTGTCTCTGATGCTAGAAATATATTTCTTTAATAAACCAATATTTTCACCTTCTTTAAAAGTACGAGGTCCCAAAACTTTCTTTTCTAAAGAGGAAAGCCAGGCTGAATCTAAATGACGACTAAACTTCAGATTTGCTGCCTCCCCAAACACCCGATCCTGAAGTCCCCAAAGAAGGGCTGGGCCAGTGGCGTGATGACGAGATGCGTTATAGCGAATGAGGGCGAATTCGGATTCGTTTTGGCGGGACTCGGGAAGTTCTTGTTTGAGATAAGCGATGAGGCTCTCAGTTTCTGTTTTGTCATTTTCTACAGGCAAGCTCGAAGCTCGAGGCTCGAGGCTAGAGGCAAAAAAACCTTTTGCAACCTCTCTTGCTTTCTTTCCTGCCCCTCTTGTAAAAGTATGCACATTCAATTCAGGATAATCTTCTTGAATCCCTAAAAATGTCGGATCATTCGGCAACACCCGCTCACTTACCTCATGTACAAACGCAATATCACTTGCGACAACTGTATGAGTCAAATAAATAGAATCATCCCCAGCCGTAGTGCTTGGGAAACCGTGAATATAAGGGTTATCTTGAAGGACTTTGACTTTGGCCCCGCTCTTTAATAAAGATTCAACTGCTGTTTTCAACCCAGGAACCTCAGCTTCAATTCTTCCCAGCACCCTCTCATTCACAAAACCCTGATCCAAGGTCTCGGTCTTACCTCTCCACACAACTTGGGCGGGTTTTCCATCCTCTAAAAACAGCGCCTCACCTGATTGTGTACTCAATGTGATCACATTTTCCGCATCAGGTCCTGTTTGAGTCAAAGACCCAGTGTATAACTCAAACTCCTCCGACCCTCGACCTTCGACCTTCGGCCTTCCACCTTTTTGATAAACCTTGCCCATGAGTTGAACTAAAGGTAGAGCAGTTTCAGTCATTATTTTTCTATGAATTTCAGAAACTCCAGACGTTTGAGCTGGCTCCACCACAAATAATTTCAAACCAAGCGCTGTTTTATCGGGATCAGAAACTTCGTGAGAGCCGTATTGAACTCCAGGAATAGGAATTTCTTTGATTACTTTTCCTAAAGCTTCAGGAACAACATATCTAGCGTCTTCGACTGCATAGATGATTGGGCGATTCTGATGGAATGCTTCCCTTTCTCCAAGCAAAGGAATAATGGCACGTCCCCCGGTATTATTTGCAGGGATGTGAGCATAGAGAAAATTGACGGGGTGATCTTGCGGGATCCATTTATCAAATTTCCAGTAATCCGTTTTTCTAAAAATAACCTGTACAGGGAAACTTCTCTTTTCTTCTCCATGCGTCACGTAATTAAAATGACACTCAACTCCAGAATCTCCATTGGTTATTTCAAGACCACTGATCACATTTTTTTCAGCCAACCCCCTTAAATACTGAGGAAGCAATTCTGAATAATTTTGAGAATCATCTCCCTTATCAATAAAATAAAGATTGGCTTCTTTCACCACTCCTCTTTCCAATAAATCAAAAGCGAGAAGAAGCGGCATGTGATGACCTCCATAGCCAGGATAGGCAAGGTTTAAAGATCCCCCTAGAACGCTCCTCATCGCTTCATCCCCTGCAATAGCCTTTCCCATCGCCAATGTTCCCTGAAGCGACTTCCCACTTTGCGAATTTTCCATCGTCAATGTACGAGCCTGCAAACTAAATGGGTCAACGACCGATTGGGGTAAAGGCGACCCAAAATCTTCTCCGATATAATGAGCCTCATATTCATTGACAAGAGAACCCCTGACACTATCAAGGATTCTGGAAATTTTCATCGCCATCAGAACGAAAGGATTATTAAAATCATCTTCAGCTGCAATATTCCCCAATAAAGCATCTAAATGCCTTAAGTCCGTCGTTAAACCCAATAAGGCCTCTTGTGTTAAACCTGAACCGGAAGGCGCCTTCAATGTCTTTAAAGCTTGAGCATTGAGTCTCAAGAAGGATTCCAGCTCAGTAAAGTAATTAAAAAGAGGGGCCTCTCTATAAATTGGATTTGTTAGCAAAGAAGACTTTTCAACATGGGAAAGATCCGGATACGTAGGATTGAGATTTGTCAGAACAGTAGAAATAGACGTCATCAGGATCGATCGATCTAAAATACTCACTGTTCGTAATACATTCTGTGAAGAAAGATTTTGCTTTTCGATTTGCAGCGTCCTGACCACCTCAAAGAATTCAGCGAGGATATGGGTCGGGTCTATGCCTTCTCGGACAGTTACACTTGTGCAAGACCAGTTCCCTGTTTGGGGCAGACTCTCAACTTGAGTTTGGCTCCCCTCTTTAGTTAAAAGAGGGGCTGGGGGAGTTAAAACAATTTCGATACCCGATTTATCACGGAAAAATACTTGTAAAGCCTCGGCAAAGTTTTTCTGAGCCTCTGGACCCATTTTCTTTACAGCATCGCTCGCAAGAATTTTATTGATAACTTGTGTAAAATTTTTCCCTTGAGTATACCTCTCCACATTTTCATGAATCGCCCCCTGGGCAAAGATTTCAATTCCTTGAGGGCCCATCTCTTTAAAGTGATCATGGAGCACTCTGGGCACAAAGATTCTCCCATCTTCAGCACGGAAGAATGCAACCTGAACTGGAGCTTTGCCTGGCTCTGTAATTGTGAAAAAGGGTTCGCCTTCATCCACCACCACCACTCCCTGCACTCCTCCACCCTCTACCTCATCTGTCATAATTCCAAACTCTTTCAAGAATGGATCCGCTATATTCTCCGCCTCCCCAATAAACTCTGGGCTATTCTCTCGGGTCAATGTATTTCGGCCAATCGCATCCCCCAATTTATCCTCAATCGCATCAATCGCCCCATTCACCGCAGGCGTACTCACCGGATGTGACCCAGCGATGGTTTTGGTGGAGGTTAAAGCCGATAAATTAAGTATTGTGTCCCCGGAATTAGTGGATGTTGGAGTCGGTGAATTAGGTACAAGCCCACCATAGTAAAGTAGCCCTTCTATATCCAAATAACCGATCCATATTCGATCCTCTACGCTGATTCCTCCTTCTTCTAATGTTTCTTTTACAACATCTACATCGTGCGGCAGCATACCTGGCGGACTTCTTCTCTCATTATAGGGTTTATGCCAAATCAACAATCTGCCGCTATCTTTCAATACCTGGCGCAGATTAGCCCCGAACGTTTCAAGCACCCTTCGCGCCTTTTGGCCACCATCCCAGTACTCAGAAAGTTTTATTCTTCCTAAAATAGGTTTTATGACATTATTCAAGATATACGGCATATCCCAGGTTAAGCGATCCACTTTTTCAAAAAGAGGTTTGCCGTTTGTTACAACATTATCGTTTGTAACAGCAGTAATAGGCATACCGGCAATTTCAGCGGTATCCAGAATATTTGCTGTTTCCATATCGCTCAAACCTATGGCATAACCCGGCCGTTTTGTCCTAAGCCATAGGGCCCATGCTATAATCCCTGTTCCCGAACCAACGTCGAGTGCTGTGTGTCCTTTATTCAGATTAAGCTCAAGACCCGCAATGGCTCTGAAAAACACCTGTTTGGTTCTGACAGATGCAGAATGGGCGGGATGATAAATACCCGGAAACACGCGAAAGATCAGTTGATGAGTACCGGGTTTCTTTTTATATCGCTCATGATCATACTCATTCGGATTAAACTGGGAGATTGTCCATAACCCACCCTCTGATGACAGCTCAACGTAGACATAGGGCTTTGGCTTAAAACCGGGCTCGGTAGTATATTCGGTATGGCTTGCGATGTCTTTCTTAAGCGGATTTTGAGCATCAGGTGTATTTTTATACCTTTCAATGGCAGCTCGATCAGATTTCCATTGCTCTCCAAAATCTTTCCACGCCTTTTTTATTTTGTCTTCGGATGTCTGGCTGCCGAATTTTGGCACATCAAAATAATAAGGGCTTAAGTCAAAAAACTTGGCGTGTTTCAAAACATACGGCTTAAAACCGGCCCGTGTGGCGGTTATCTTTTCTTCCGACGTCCCTTTTAAAGCCTCTTTGATTTCCTCGAGATTAAGAATAGGAAATACCGCGATAAGTCTTCCCTCTCGGTAAAGCAAATCAAAATTCCCGACGGGGGCAAGCTCGTTATCTAATATTTCTATTCCTTTGGGAATGGAAAGAGGGTTGGCACGCTTATTGATTCGAATAGTTTTGATCGCGAGATCACCGAGATTCCGTTGGCTTATTTCCTCGCTTTGAGTTTTCAACAATTCCTCTGATAATCCCATGGTTTTCAAAAGATGTTCAAGTCTTTCCTTGACGTCATCCGCTTTTCCGATTTGGCCAGACGTTTCTGTCGCTCCCGGCAGCTTCTCCCTCACCCCTTCTGTGCCAACATGCTCTTGGGCGATCTCTCCTTCATTCTTATCATTCTTAGGCCTGACCGCAATTTCTTCGATGTCTAAAGTACTCATGGTATTCAAAATATTTTGAGCCGTAATCGGAAGACCTTGATGCTGCAAGGTATGAACTCTTTCCAGAAACTCAGCCAGAACGTGAGCCGGATCGGATTCATTAGAAGATTTAAGACTCGTGATCTGATTTTTTTGAATTGTTAGAGAAACATCAAATCGCTTAAAAAACTCGACTCGAGCATCGGAAGCAGAAGCATCCACTTGAATTTGATTAAGCGCAGAAATAATTTTCTGGTTCGTCCTCGCATTGACTTCGCTGATTTCATGAACACAGAGCTCGACCCAAGCCTCGTCAGACGCTTTATCCCAAAATTTCGCCGTTGTATAAACGCCGCCTTCATCATCTCTAAAAGCAACGATTTGGGTCGTTCGAGATTCTCCCTTCTTTGTCTCTGTCACTGTGAAAACAGAATCGCCTTTCTTGAGGCTCACACGCACTTCGGTTCCATCCGTCGAGGTGTAAGACAAATCCACCGCATCAAAAGTGGTGATGCTTTCCAGACCCTTGTCTCCTTCACCCGCAAGCCCTAAAGGTCTTAAAAAATAATCTGTTTTAGATTCGGTGCCCTTAAAGCGAGAATCATCTCTAGCGATCACCCGTCCTTGAATTCCCCTTTCCTTCATCTTGCCCAAAATTTCGGTGACTCTGTTTGAAGAAAGAGGATGTGTCCCGCCCGCGGCTTTGGTGAAAGTAGGTACTTGCACCTCTTCCATCATCTCCAAGCCCGGTTGCAGTTGAAAAACCCTATAGGAGGTGATATCCTTAACAAAGGAGGCAAAATTATGGAAAAACTGCTCCATCGCATTTCTGTCAATCCGTCTATCTGTCATGGCCAACCCTGCATCAGGGGGCACAGAATTATGGTACACCAAATCCTGGACCTGCTTTCGGCTGGGGTCAGCCCTGAAGAAATTACGGGGGAAGATTATTTCCCACAAATTACGATTGAAGACGTCTACGCCTCGATCGCCTATGCGAACCAGCTGGTCCAAAACGAAGAAGTACATTTCTACGAAGAAATAAAAGCCCATTAAGATGAAATTTCTCATCGATGAATGTGTTCTTGGAAAAACAACCAGGCTTCTTAAGGCCCAAGGCTTTTCACTGGTCACGATCCAAGAGTTAGGTAAATCATCTATCAGCAATGGAAAAGTACTTAATCTCTCAAAGGATCTTAAAACGGTTCTCATCACCGCAGACGTCGGGCTTGGAAATCTTTCGGTATATCCTTTGGGTACCCATGACGGAATTATCGTCCTCAGACCCCGATCCAATGATTTCCAAGCCATTGAAGATGTCCACACAGTTCTCACTCGACTGCTTAAGGAGCTTAAACCCTCCCAAATTGAAAAATCCCTTATCATTGTTGATCGCAACAAATATCGTGTAAGAAAATAGATCTCTTGATCCAAATGACTCGTCGTGGTTAGAATCGCCTCAACACTAACCTCCCTCTTTTGAACTTGTAATGTTCTGACCACCTCAAAAAACTCAGCGAGGATGTGGGTCGGGTCTACACCCTCTCGGATAGTCACACTTGTGCAGAACCTATTCGTCGGACTCCCCTCTTTAGTTAAAAGAGGGGCTAGGGGAGTTAAATTAATTTCAATTCCCTCCTTATCACGGAAAAAAACTTGTAAAGCCTCTGCAAAGTTTTTCTGGTCTTCTTGGCTCATCACCCTTACAGCAGGACTGGCAAGGATACTATTAACAACCTGTTTAAAATCTTTTTCTCGAGTATATCTCTCCACATTCTCGTGAATCGTCCCTTGGGCAAAAGCTTCAATTCCTTGAGGGCCCATCTCTTTAAAGTGATTATGAAGCACTCTAGGGGCAAAAATTCTTCCATCTTCAGCACGGAAGAGTGCAACCTGGACAGGCTCTTTCCCTACTTCCGTGACCGTAAAGAAAGGGTCTCCTGGAGAAAGGGTCAGAACCACGTCATCGGGTATTTCAATGGATCCAAATCCATCCACCACCACGACTCCCTCCACTCCTCCGCTTTTAATTCTATCTGTCATAATTCCAAAATTTCTCAAGAATGGATCTGCTATTTCTTCCACCTTCGCTATAAATTCATTATCTCGAGTCAAAGTCTCTCCTTTGATCCTTCCACCAGCTTTCATAACTAAATCAATCGCATTTGTCGCAGCATTAACCACTAAAGCATTCACCGGATGCGCCCCGCTCACGGTTTTGGTCTGAGTCGAAATGGTCGAAGTCGCTTCTTCGCTATTCGCAACGCTTAAAATGGCAAAGGTTGCTTCAGGGCCCCCAGGGAAATGTCGAATCTGAATGTGAGGAAAGAGGAGTTTCACACAACGGAAGTCACCACTGTACCTGAGAAGCCACCCGGCCATTTTAAATTGCGCAAAGACCTGTGCGATCCATTTTCTGACATGGGAGAGAAATCTTGCCAAGAGAATAAAATTAAAAAGACCTGCTGCAGCCGTCAAGATCTCGGGATGAATGTGTCCCATATATGATTTTCCAAGAAGAATAATGATAGGAACAATTAAACTCAAGCTCATTAAAAGAATGTCTGTTTTCCTCAAAGTAGAGTTAGAACTGCGCAGAACGGTTCTATCAAAACCCTTACCGTTGTGCATGAGGATAACTTTTTCATAGCTTCCGTCCGGTTTCCAATCCATTTGACGAACTCGAGTGGATGGCACCGCATCTAGATGTTCCTTTTCATATTTCTTAAGTTGATCAATCGGGCGCCCATCTGAAATGGCTTTGAGAACGTCCACTTTCTTAGATCTCAGAGGATCCCGATACGTCATGGGATCAGATGCAAAAATACGTACGGCCTCATTTCGTAATCTCGTGACATCTGAGAACAAGGTCAAAACATCTCGTGAGATCAAAGGACTGGCAAAATAAATTTCATCGCCCCCAATGCGAATGGAATTACTCTTTGGAGCAAAAAGTTCTGCCAAGGTAAAACCTGACTTTCCATTTACAACCTTACGAAGCTCTCCATTCACAATCACGAATGGCGTCTTATCAGACGATAAATCAGGGGCACTCAGACTTGGGTTTAATTTTTGAAATTGCGTGGATAAAAATTTGTCATCATAGAATGATATTTCTTCTCCGGCTGGGGGATCGGTGCCAGAAACTTTGTCGTAACAATTCTGCAAACTCATCACCTGCTCACTTCCAATCAATCCTGATAGAGCAGCTGCCTGATACATTAAATGAAGTTTTTGAGCCATTAAAACTTTTAGAAAATCAATGGTCAAATTTCGAAGGAGTTGATCGGTAGATAATTCATATTCTAGTTCCTTCATGAGATGAGGAGTGATGCCTTTACCTAACTTCACCTTCAAGTCCTTATTGGCCTCCACCAAACGCATCATTCGCTCATGAAATCCTGCATGATTTCCAAGCGCAAAGCCCTTTAAATCCGCGTACCCTACAAAAAACTGCTGCTTTTGATTTTTATCCTGATAGGCCTCATAGGCTGAAACGGCATTTGAAATAAAAGCCCTGGAACTCATGCGAAGGCTAACCTCTTCTTTAGATAAAAAACGAGGATCTTGAGAGAGAACACTGTATAAAGTCTCTCCAACTCTCTTTAAATTTTCAGAAACTTTGTCCATCGTCATATCCGTACTTAAAAGCTCCCCTTCTAAAGTCTTTAAAGTTGACTCGATTTCCTCGACACGCCTCGCTTGTTCCAAAACGCCGCTCCTGTAAAGGTTACCGTTATCCCCTTCTCCTATCTCCTTTCTCTGAGGAAATTCATGAAACACACCTAAAATCGATTCTCTAATATTAAATGCCCGTTCCAAAAGAACCAACTCGCTCACTATTTTAAACTGCTTTTCATCGAGAGAAGTTTGACCTCGATATTGATCATGTGAAAAACTGACATCCGTTGGCCCCGTTGAGCGAATCTTTGTTCCACTTTCTGAAAACTTTGTCCCTATCAATTCTTTACTCAGAATATTTCTTAAACTTTGTACGGATTCCCTTTGTTCATCGGTTGGAGTGATCTCTCCAAAAAGCTTTTCATATAGAAAATTTTCTTCCCCACGAATGACACGGGCCGAAACTTCAGAAAAAGCCCCCTTCGCAACAGGGTCTGGAAACCAAACAGATGATGTCAGTTTCAAGAAGTGCTCATGAATCAATTGATAAGTGGAGATGGCTTTGGAGATCCACTCCTCATCGTATTCTCGAGGAGCCAAGGGATAAAGATCCTGGAAGAGAGATGCAATATTGGCCTTAAACGAGGTCTCAATCGAGGAAGATTTCTGAACAGCGCAAACCCCAATCGCTAGGGTGATATTCGTCGGATACCTTCGAAAAGCATTTATGATGTCTTCTCTCGGATTTAGTTGGATCTCACTTTTGCGGGAAGGAGGCTCCTTTGAAAACGCCAACTGAAGGGCTTTTCCAGCCCTAGCACTATATTTTGTATGGACAACACCTTCTCCATTCACCAGGGAAATCCCATTAAAAACAATATAGTTTTCCTCTCCCTTCGTCCAACTTTGCAGGGCATGTGTTAACTCCCCTTTTAAGGCATCCACCACTTTAATCGTGGTCCAAGAACCTTGAGCCTGACTTTCAGTCTGTCCAGAATCTTCTCCTAACCGGTTACAATCGAAATTTCCACCTTCTGTTTCAGTAATATGCCAATATTCATCACCTATTTGATAAAGACCTGTTTCAGAACCATCCGCGCTTGTGAAAATTTTAATCTCACTGGCACGAGGTTCAAGCGCAAATTCAATGGACTTGAACGTAGAGGCATAGCCTTTACCATGAATAACTCGCCCTAAAATCTCTCTTGAAAGCTCATAAAACTTATCTTTAACCACATCCGCCTTGGCCTGGCTCCCTCCAAAAACAACATCGTTGAGATATTTTATCCCCCGCAGTCGAACCACAACAGACATTTTCCCCTCTTTCAGAGAATCTACCATCCTCCTAAAATTTTGATGAGGACGAAGGGCCCCCGCAAGAAGCCTATTCATCCTTTGAAGCACTTGGGAATCACTTTCCTCTTCGTTTTGTTTCAACACTGATCTCACATATTTCACAATATCATCATACGCAACTGGTTTTTCACTCGCAACTCGTCCTCTACTAAATTTTCTCAACAAATCTGCATACTCCATATAAATCAAATCCCATTTGTATTGCTCAAACAAAGCTCGATCGGCCTCGCTGTGACGTTTGAAAGATTTTAAAAACAACTTGTTCTGGAGCCAATGAGCCCCCCTATTGAGAGAGAGTCCCACAATAAACGCCGCAGGCAATGATAAAAAGATCGGAACTTGAATCACAACCCATCCCAGTAAAACAGCCGCAACTGGCAATGATGTCAATAGAGCAAGGCCTGTTCCAACCGCGAAAAAATAACGCCGATAGGCTTCAGGCCATGTCTTCTCATGAGCGCTGCCGAACACAGTGCCTATCACGAGTGGCCAGACTACCAGTAAGCCCATTACAGATGACACCGTTCCAAGGGTGGAACCACCCAAAACAATTCTCAAAACGATACCGGCCATAAACGCCACCGATCCCACACCCGATAAAACCCGATACCCTCCTAACGTCGCCCCCAACCTCTCCATCGGCAAATTCCAACCATATCTCGTATTTATCCACCCAATCACTTCCTTAGGAAAAATGTTCAGCACAGGAATAAAATAGGCCAGCGTCTCTATTTTGTGAGCCTTTTCAGCATGCTCAGGGCCAAAGATGGAGGCGGGAATGGGTGTACGAGCGAATCGACTTTTTAAAAGTAAAAGAAGAGCTAGTTGTTCTAAAAGACTCAATTCCTGAATACGCTTCTCTCGCCAATCGATAGAAACACTATCGATAGAAACACTTTGGTCAACATTTAACCCCGCCGCCCCAGCATTTGGCCCAATCGCTGTATTATGCGCAAAGATGCCGTTACCGATAAAATTATGCGTCCCTTCAACTTCGATGTCATAGACATGTTCATTTCCGATATATTCAATAGAAGCAATCGTGTCCCAAAGGAGATCCCCCTCACCCATTCCTCTCCCCGCTGGGGAGAGGGTAAGGGAGAGGGGCGTAACCACCGCCGCTTCAGCCAGTGTTCCAAAAGAGAAAAAGTTTGACAATCGTGAAATTAATGTGGTATCCTTCCCTCGGCAAGGAGATAATTGAATGTCAGGGAAAAAGCTATTTGATACAGATAAGTGGTTAGAACATAACCTCCAGAGGTTAGTCGATACACTTGCAGGAGAATATATCGTTGTAGCTGAAGGCAAGATATACCGCGGTGGAACACCTGCCCAGTTAAGAGAAAAAGCAAAGACAGAACACCCCAACGCTAAAATATTAGGCATGAGGGTGCCATCCCCACGAGATTTTATATGCGCCCTAAGCGCGCTATAAAGTTCTCTTATAAAGGTTACAAAAACATACCATGCCCCATTATCACCCTGGAATTGATGGGACGTCATGAGTGGTTTAGTGTCGATGCCTACGTTGATTCGGGAGCTTTCTATTCCATATTTTGCATTCAGGATGCAGAACTGATAGGCATTGATTATCAAAAAGGCAAGCAAAGTTTTGCAACGGTCGGCGATGGAAGTTTGATCCCAGTATACTTCCACGTCTTGCCCGTCAAGATAGGCAATATCTCCTTCAAAGCCACCATCGGATTCTCGCCCCGTCTTGGAGTAGGTTTTAATCTTCTGGGTAGAAAGGACATCTTTGGCCATTTCATAGTAACATTTGATGATGTTAAGAAAACCGTGATCTTCCTCCCTAGAAAATCCTAATCTCGGCACCGCAATCTCATCGCCCACCTGAAGCTGGCTCACTTTGATCCACTCGGAAACAGTTGTAAGTGGTAAATGGTAAGTCGTAAGTAGCTGATTCTCATCTGTCCATTCTCTTTCACTGACGACTGACGACTGACGACTGACGACCGTCTTTTTAAGGTACGGATGATTCGCTGTGGTCTTGATGCATCTACCGCTAACGGTTGTGAGCCTAAACACCGGCTTAATCCCCATATCGAGGAGTCCGATAATCTGATGAGGTTCAACCTGACCCGTGTTTTCATTGAGAGAGTAGGCATAGTCGCCAGGGTGAACTTGGACGATGGGGACTGATTGCGAAAAATAAACTTCGGCTTCTTCTTTTTCTCCTATACTTCTATTCTCTCGCTTTCTTAAAATCGGCAACCTTGTATCTGCTGTAACACATTTTCCTAGATCCGCTGCGAGACCAGGCCCACCAGGAACGACTAACGCTGGAGCGGGCGAGAGAGAACTCTTTAAAACCGTAGTAGAATGTAAAACACGAGCCTCAGCTACACTTAATCCCTGGACCTCTCCCGTCATTCGATCCACCTGAAAGATTTTTGGATCAATTTCAATTGCAGAACCTGAATTTCTGATGGGAACGAGGCATCTAAGATTTTCTCCATCACCTCTCACAGTTATTCCCTTTAAATCAAGTACATCCATTGCAGATGAGAATGATGAGGATGAGGATGAGGGGTCAAATCTCTTGTTGCCTAATTTTTCATATAATCGGCGCAGTCCCTCTCCCACCATTTGAACTTCCATACAAATTTTGCGATAAGGTTGATTGATTTGATCGGAGAGGGTCAAGAGATAGGGCATGAGGCTTTTTTTGCTCGAGGCTGACTTCTTGCTCGAGGCTCGAGGCTCGAGGCTCGAGGAAAAAATAGGAAGAGATTTATTTTCCGCCGTTTCTGTTTCTTCTTTTTCTTTTGTTTTTGTTTTTGCCTCGAGCTTCGAGCTTTGAGCCTCGAGCTCGTTTGATTTTGCTTCTAGCTTAATATTCTCCTCCACCCATTCCTCAAACGGCGTCTTCTCCCCCATCATCACTTTTTCATATCGATCGGAAGAGACGTTTTTAAATTGAGGGATGATAACAGCATACGAATAACCTGCTTTTTTTAGAATTTCGGTGAGTCCAAAGGTATGAAAGCCTCCCGTAATGATAATGCTGTAAGGAGATCGTTCCGATTTTAATTTTTCGAGGGCATGCGCCCCCATCACCTTGTCTCGTTCAAGAGCAAAGTCGTAGTAACGCTCGACCTTAGAAAGCGCTTCTTGTATATATTGTTCTACATTGATAGCAGGATTTTTTAAAGCTCCTTCGCTCGAAGCTCGAGGCTCGAGGCTCGAGGCAAATGCTCCTGCAGCTTTTGTTTTTCCTTCGAGCTTCGAGCTTCGAGCCTCGAGCTGCTTTTCATCGATTCCATACAGTTCTGACTGTTCTTTGATAAATTTAAAAATTTCAGGAATGATTTTAGTTTTTTTAGACTTGTAATCTTCATAGACTGATTTCTGAATCGATAAATCAGCCACATGAATGAGGGTGTCTACAAAAGAGGAATATCGGCATAGAGCTTTTTCTTCATCCGAATAACACTGAGAAAGAAGCGTCTGGAAGCCCAGCGTTTTCATTTCTTCAAATAATTCCAAGTCATTCACCGCAAGATCTGCTTTGAGATATTCCATGTAGGATTGAAGGGAAGGATAAGTCTTTAGAAAGCTCGAGGTTCGAGGCTCGAGGCTCGAGGCAAAATCTTCTGCAGGCTTTGTTTTTACTTCGAGCTTCGAGCTTCGAGCTTCGAGCGTCTTTACCCTCTGATAAAATTCTAGCGGCGGAATATCATTGAGGCGATAACGCAAAGTTAATTCCAAAAATTTTTCCATTTCCTCTTTATTGCCCTTGCCATCTAGAGAGGTTAGGAGTTTGGCCATTTCATCATGAAGTTTTTTCATGTCGACTTTGTTTTTTAAGTCAAGAACTTCAATATAGGCCTTCACCTCCATATAAGAACTCAAATCAATCCCAGCATCCTTGGCTTTCTTAACAAGCTGAGGGGCAAACTGTTCAAGTGAGATTTTATGTTGTCCATAATCACTTAATTGGCGGCCAAAATCCTTTGCACTTCCGGAATAAATATAGTCCTGAAGCCAAATAATCAAATCTCTTAAATGGACAAGATCCGTTTTCACTTCTTTTCGAAGCGGGGCCGTTTTCCGATAGGATTCATAATTCTTTAGATAGAGATCCACATCCTCTATTCCATTGATGTCTATTTTTTCCTCTCCATTGATGGCCTCAAACTCAGCACCGGAGAGCTCTCCCAAACTCATATAATAATCACTAACATCTTTTAGAACCTCTTTATCAGGGAAGGACCGAAAATTCTCAATCGGAACAGAACCTGAAGCTGCCTCTATATTAATCAGACTAATGCCATATTTTCGGGCTAGGTACTTCAACAATTCAGCCGTACTTTTTTGTGCATTATAATTGGAGTGTACATCCTGAAAGAGCAAAACGGTATGTTGGGCCCCTGTCGCTTCACCATGGGCAATAATGCTTCCTAATTCCTTTGGAATAAAAAGGTTAGGATAATCTGTTTCTTTAGGATAATTAAGACTAGGCGCACTTTCAGAAATAGACGCCCAAAGAAAGCCTTCATCTAAACAAAGAAAGGCCACCACTGTGATGGAAGAAATCACTTTTTTAAAGAAATAATATTTAAGCATCATTATACCAATGAGTTACAAAAATTATTTTATATAAGACAACACGTATTCGTTAGTTAAGACACGAAATATGAACAAATCGTCAAAAAAAATTATTATTATTTTGTTCTTCCAAATATACACTGCATTGGGGAGTGATACAAAAAGAGGGGGTCAAAAACAAAAGTCAACAGACGAGGCTATGAAATCTTTTGCCTTGAAGTATATCCTTTTTCAAGATCATGCAAAAATTCTACTTTTGACTCGCCTGATTTCCAGCAGAGGTTAACAATTTTATCATTGTGAATATAAAAGAAGTCAATAAGGCCCAAATCAGGATCTTTCAACTGGCAACCCAGTTTATTAATCTCTTCCAAAACACGATTAAATTCTTCAATCAGGAGATTAAGCTCTTCTACATCCTTCTGAACGGAGGCTTGGCTTGAGTCGTAAGTAATGGGTTCGGCCGTCCCGCCAACCATGAGAAGGGTATCAATTTGAATTTGCTTTTGAAGAATTTTATTTTTGATTTTGCGAAGTTTCTCGACATAAACTTCTAATTGGGGAATGAGCTCGCTCGCACCTTCAATACTAAAAAATTTCATGTTGAGCATAGGAACACCTCCAGAATAACGAAAAGCGGTTACCGGTCGCCGGTTGCCAGTAACTTGAATAAAAAAAATTCATAGCAACAACTGTCAAGCGTAGTGAAATGGTATAAAAAAAGCAAAACATTTTATTATGAATTATTATAGAATGGCGCAACTGTAAGGTGCATTTAGCAAAAAGGAGTTTATCAATTAAATGTGAATTCTCTTAGTTGAAGACGATCCACGTGTAGCTAGTTTTCTGGAAAGAGGTTTGAAAGAGGAAAATTACACGGTTGATGTTGCCCATGACGGGGAACAAGGCCTCTTTCTTGCCCAAACCGGTGAACATGATTTAATCGTTTTAGATCTTCTTCTTCCCAAAAAATTGGGCCTTGATGTTCTTAAAGAACTTCGAACGGATCACGTCACAACCCCTGTCCTCATTCTAACAGCGAAAGATGAACCCAAAGATAAAGTAATGGGACTTGATGGTGGAGCGGATGATTATTTGACCAAGCCTTTTGAATTTGAGGAGTTTCTTGCCCGCGTCAGGGCCCTGATGAGGCGACGGGGTGATTTAATTCCAACCCTTCTTAAAGTGGCTAATCTTGAAATGGATACGCTCCGCCATCGGGTGACCCGCAGCGGAAAAGAAATCATTCTCACCCAGAGAGAATATGCCCTCTTAGAATTTTTCTTAAGACATGCTGACCAAGTGGTCACAAGAACTCAGCTTTCTGAGCATATCTGGGAGCAAGATTTTGATTCCCTAACCAATGTGATTGATGTCCATATTGCACGCCTGAGACGAAAAATCGATGATGATTTTTCACCCAAACTTTTAAAAACCATTCGAGGAAGCGGCTACAGCCTCCAAGGCCCACAAAAATCATGATTCGCTCGATCCGGTTCACGCTCACCCTTTGGTATATCGGTATCATTATTGTGATTCTGTCCCTCTTCAGCTGGGTTCTTTACGCTCAAGTGTCACTCAACTTATCCAAAGATGTTGATGAAATTTTGGCTTCTCAAGCAGACGGAGTCGCGGATGCAATCTTTGCATTTTGGGAAGCAGAAAAAGAGACGAAAGTCATTAAGGAAGGCATCGAAGGTGAAATTGAGCATGGGCGACTTCCCCAATTAATTGCGCGTTGGGCTGGAGAAACACGAGAGCTTGACACAGGTAAACCCATAAGACTGATTACCCGAGAAGGCCAAATTTTATCTTCCTCTGCAAGTCTTTCTAAATTTGATATCCCCCTTTCTCCAGCTGCACTGAGAGAAGCAAAAGAAGGACGACGGGTCTATCAAACTTTTGATCTTGAAGAACATCGAGTGAGATGGATCACACAACCCATTATGGAGAATGAACAAGTTCTTTATTTTATTCAAGTTGGCTCGTCTCTTCAGCAAATTGATCGTTCCCTTAATCGTTTAAAATTATGGCTGATGGGACTCATCCCCTTAACCATTTTGATGACCTCTCTGGGCGGATGGTTTTTGGCTTCGATAGCCCTTAAACCCATCGGGCGAATGATTTCTCAAGTTCGCCAAATTGGTGTAGAAAATTTAAGCAAAAGAATCGAGGTCCCGAACACTCACGATGAGCTTGAGCAAATGTCTGAAACCTTTAATGAAATGCTCTTAAGAATCGAACGTGGATTTAATCGATTAAGACAATTTAGTGCAGCGGCCTCTCATGAATTACGTACACCCTTAACCGTGATGAAAGGTGAATTAGAACTCGCCCTCAGAAAACCTCGAGATTCCAATGAATACAACCGCGTTCTACACGTTCAACTCGACATGCTCAACGAAATGGTCCGAATTGTAGAAGAACTTCTTACCCTCGCCCGAAGTGAGGCAGGCGTTGGAACTGTTGAATGGAGCTTGATCGAATTAGGACAATTGATCAAAAAAGTTTATCCATCTTGGGAAAAAATAGCGAATGGAAAAACGATCAAGCTTAAAATGATCCATCCTCAACCTATTTGGATTCATGGAGAAAAGCGACTTTTAGAAAGACTTCTTTCTAATTTGATTGATAATGCCATCAAACATACCCCAATCAATGGATCGATCACCCTTCAAGCTTACCTTCAAAACGACGAGGCGTGTCTTCAGGTCAAAGATACAGGACCAGGAATTGCCAACGAAGAACTTTCCAATGTCTTTAACCAATTTTTTAGTCGACATGCATCGGGAAATGATCCTTATCCCAAAGGCTTTGGTTTAGGATTATGTCGATGGATTGCAGAGGTCCATCAAGGGCGAATTGAAGTCCAAAGTAAGCATAACGAAGGATGCTGTTTTTCTGTGTGGCTCCCACTCGCAAAAAAATAAACCACCTATCTAACTCCCCCATCCCCTCTTACCTTAAGAGGGGAGCCCTCCCCTTTAGTTTAAAGGGGAGCTGGAGGGGTTATAACCGTAAGAAGCAACATTAAAAATTTGTAATCTTAAATTCATTTTCCTGTCATCTTTCTTTGATACACTTTTTTCATAAGCCTGAGTGATGATTTTCAACTCCTTGTAGCTCTGTCAGCTACCAGAGAAAAATTCACAAAAGGTTTTAAAAAGGAGAACTAAATATGAAGAAAGCACTTATTGTTACGATGAGTCTTATGGTTTGTGCCGCAGGTTTTGCCTTGGATACCACAACTGATTCTAGCACAAAAAAAGCCCCTCCATCATTAACCTCACTGAAACTTCCTAAGGTTGTAACGACGGAAGGAATGATCAAGTCTTTGGACACCGCAGCATCAAAGCTTGTTTTGGATGTCAATGGTACGGATGTCAATGTGTCCTACAAGATGGCAACCGTATGGGCCAGTGGTAAAAAGGGCAAGCATGAAGATTTGAAAGAAGGCCAGAAAGTTAAGATCCGTCACGTAGCAAAGGGGGATATGCAGGAAGCCAGATCTATCGAGATCAAGGCCTAAATTTTCCTCAAGCGATTCATCAGTATTTTTACAAAGCCGTGGTAAAAACCACGGCTTTGTAATTTACAGAGGAGAAAACAAAATAACGATTGACGGAAGCCTCTAATTTTCTTAATTTATTGCGAACAAAATCTGGGATTAAGGAGTATTTTTATGGGTCTTCATGCCTATATTTTTATTTTTCTTTTGGTTGGAGTGCTTTTTGGACTGGCCTTTACCAATATCCCCCTCATCCTAAGTCCACGCAGCCGGGGCAAAAAAAGAGTTACGACCTATGAAAGCGGTGAGGACACCATCGGAAGCGCCTGGGTTCAGTTTGATATTATTTACTATCTTTTTGCTCTGATCTTTATCGCGTTCGATGTCGAAGTGGTTTATTTGTTTCCGGTCCTTCTCTCTTATGGAATCGAGCCGTCTCTTGCAGATTTCGGAAAAATACTTGTCTTTATCGGTATATTAGCTCTGGCGCTTCTCTACGCATGGCGTAAAGGAATTTTCTCATGGAAATAATCGATACTCAAAAAATAACCCCCGATGACATACAGGTTTCAGAGGGAATTGGCCTTTTTAAATTGGACGTCCTTTTAGATAAGGCTCGATCCAATTCTCTTTGGCCCTTAACCTTTGGGCTCACCTGTTGTGCGATTGAAATGATGGCCGTTGGAAGCGCTCGCTATGATTTGGACCGCTTTGGATATGGGGTTTTTAGGCCTTCCCCTCGCCAGGCCGATGTCATGATTGTTTCAGGAACCATTTCAAGAAAAATGGCTCCCCGAATTAAAACACTCTATGACCAGATGCCTGCCCCCAAATATGTGATTGCCATGGGAGGATGCGCCATTGCTGGAGGTCCTTTCAAATATCCAGGTCAGTACGCGATTCTTGAAGGAATTGATAAAATTATTCCGGTTGATGTTTATATTCCAGGGTGTCCTCCTCGACCTGAAGCCCTCATCAGCGCTATTCTCAAACTTCAAGAAAAAATCACAGCACCGAAAATAAAGGTATAAGAGGATCCCGTACATGACCGAAGTAAACACTCAAAGAAATCAATTGTTTCAGGGAATTCCTGTCGAATCTTCGGTCGAGCATACTTATGCCAAAACGGGTTTTAATCTTGAAATCATCGTCCCAAAATCCAATTTACGTGATTTAGCCAAGCGATTTCGCGACCAAAAATATTTTATTGAAGTCTTGAGCATTGTGGATTATCCCGATCGTTTTGAGGCCTGTTATCAATTTAACCGATGGGAAAAACTCGATCGGATTTTAGTGAAAGTCCGTACTGAAAAATCCAATCCGCATTTTCCAACCATTTCTGATATTTATCAGGGGGCCAACTGGTATGAACGAGAAGGCTATGACCTTTTTGGCGTGATTTTCGACAACCATCCAAATCTGACCCGGCTCCTTCTCCCCGAAAATGCGACGATTCATCCGATGAGAAAAGATTTTAAACCTGAAGAACAACCTACCGACGTCGAAGATGTTCTAAAGCTTATGGAATACGAGGATCGTGCTTATGAACGTGTAAGTTCGGATCTTAAAAATAAATATCAGAAAGATTATTTTATTAACATGGGACCTCAACACCCCAGCACACACGGCGTTTTGAGACTCCTTCTTCATTTGGATGGAGAACGTGTTTTGGATGTTCTTCCGATTATTGGATATTCTCATCGCGACCATGAAAAAATGGCCGAGAAAAAGAATTATCTTCAATTTACCCCTAATATGGGCCGAATGGATTATGTGGGGGCGATGAGTTTTAATTTTGGCTACATCGGCCTGATTGAAAAAGCCATGGGAATCATCCCTTCTCAGCGTTCTGAATACATTCGTGTTCTTTCAACGGAACTGAATCGAATTGCCAGTCATCTTCTTTGGCTGGGAACGTATCTTCTCGATTTGGGAGCCTTTACACCCTTTTTCTATTGCTTTGATGACCGTGAAGATATTTTGGACATGCTGGAACTTCTCACCGGGGAACGTCTCACTTATAATTTCTTCCGATTTGGCGGAGTGGCTTTTGACATTCCCGAAGAATTCAAAAATCGATTGAAGGCCTTTATTCCAAAAATGAGAATACGACTTAAGGATTACAAAATTCTGATCGAAAAAAATATTATTTTTGAAAAGCGAACTAAAGAGATTGGAGTCGTGACAAAGGAAAATGCCATTTCTTACGGCATTACAGGGCCCTCTCTACGGGCCTGTGGCATTCCCTACGATCTTCGTAAATGTGAGCCCTATTCGATTTATCCGGAACTTAATTTTGAAATTCCTGTTTTTTCAGGATGTGATACTTTTGCAAGATATCAGGTTAGAATGGCAGAAATTGAGCAAAGTCTCAGAATCGCAGAGCAAACTTTTGAAAAGATGCCCGAAGGACAAATTAAGGGAGATAAGGCGCCAAAAACCTCTCCCAGAGTTCCTAAGGGGGAAACTTACTTTGCAGTGGAATCAGCACGAGGGAGTTATGGAGAGTATTTGGTAAGCGACGGAGGGGCTAATCCTTACCGGCTCAAGCAGCGAACTCCCTCCTATGCAAATTTAAGTGCACTGGGAACCCTTCTCCACGGCCATCTTGTTGCAGATGTTGTGACTGTTTTGGGAAGCATTGATGTAGTTATACCAGAAATTGATCGGTAGTCACTACAGTTCAAAGTTTAAAGTTTAAAGATTCTGCATGCTGGTGTTTTTTCCTTGAACTTTAAACTTTAAACTTTGAACTTTAAACTGTTTTGATGAACTGTCTTATGGGACTTATGCGAATTGGAATCAGTCTTTTCAGTGTAATCAATTTCGTTCTGATCAACGCCCTCATTTTAGTCTGGTTAGAGCGTAAAATCAGCGCCCGTATTCAATTACGTTATGGCCCCCTTTACGTAGGATGGCACGGACTTTTACAAACCTTTGCTGACGCAATTAAACTCTTAGGCAAAGAATTGATCATGCCTCAAAATTGCGACAAAGTCCTTTACTTCATAGCTCCCATAATTGTTTTCGCACCCATTTTTGGAACTTTTCTTGTCATTCCTTTCTCTCAAAACCTTCAAATTGCCGATTTAAATGTCGGAGTTTTACTCATTTTTGCCTTCTCGGGTCTCTCTTTTATCGGCATCTTTATGGCCGGTTGGGCCTCCAACAATAAATACAGTCTCCTGGGAGGAATGAGATCCGTTGCTCAAAATATCTCTTATGAAATTCCCCTTCTTCTTTCAACTCTGGGAGTGATCATGGTTGCAAAATCCTTCAAACTCTCTGATATCGTCACAGCCCAAAATCACATTCCCTTTGTTTTTCTTCAACCTCTAGGATTTATGATTTATTTTATTGCTTCGCTAGCTGAATCAAACCGGACCCCATTTGATATACCAGAGGCGGAATCAGAATTGGTGGCCGGTTTTCACACAGAATATTCAGGACTCAAATTTGGAATCTTTTTCATTTCTGAATACACTTATGTTTTTATTAATTCATGCGTTGCAACGGCTCTCTTTCTGGGCGGCTGGCACGGTCCTTTTTTCGCAGGATGGATTTGGTTTTTGATCAAGGTCTATTTTCTCGTTTTTGTAATTATGTGGGTCCGATGGACTTTTCCAAGATTAAGAAGCGATCAATTGATCAATTTTGGCTGGAAGGTCTTGATTCCCTTGGCTCTTTTTAATATTATTTCGACCGCCATAGCACTCAATTTTTTTAGATGATGAGGACTCTGAAAAAGGCCCATCTGACAACGTTTCCCGCTGCGCTCCTTTGTGCGGCGTACGATAAAAAAGTACGCCTCCGCAGTCGCTTGCGGGCGCTCTTAGCTCTGGGACCTTTTTGAGAATCCTCTAAAAACTGTAACTGAAAGAAACACTAAATGTCCTATATTTCAAATGTTCTATCCGGATTTTATAGTCTCCTTTCGGGGATGCGCGTAACACTCAAGTACATGCTGCGCCGTCCTGTGACCGAAGTCTATCCAAAGAAAAAAAAAGAGATGTTTCCTCGTTTTAAGGGGCCAACTTCTTTCGTGGTGGATGAAAAAACGAAAGACCATCGCTGTATCGCTTGTGACTTATGCGCTAAAATTTGCCCCTCCCTTTGTATCCAGATCGACAAAGAAAGAGGGGACGACAAAAAATTTCACTTGGTAAATTATAAAGTTGATTATACGCTCTGTAGCCTTTGTAGTCTTTGTATAGAAGTTTGTCCAACGGACGCTCTCACTCATGCAAAAGATTACGAACTGCCTGCTTTTTCACAAAGCGAGTTGATCATGGATTTTTTAAAACCTTTTAGAGAAAAACAGAAGGCAAACGAAGCACCCAAGCAAAATTTATGAAAGACATCGCATTCATCAGTTTATCAATGATGACCCTTGCCTCTGCCATCATGGCCGTGTCCTTTAAAAAAGTTTTATACAATGCTTTTTCACTGATGCTATGTCTGGCAGGAATTGCCGGGATCTTCCTTTTTCTTTCAAGTGAATTTTTGGCGGTGATGGAGATTATTGTATATGTGGGAGCCATTGCCATCGCAATCATTTTTGCGATTATGTTTTCTCCTCCCCATTTTATGACCCAGCCCGACCGAAAATTGATCAAAACGCTTCGTTCTATCGTTGTAGGTTTATTCTTCTTTCTTGCACTTTATAAAGCAACAACATTGACCCCCCCCTGGATTGAATTTGAATCCATGTCTCAAAATGGAGATTATTCCATTGAACATTTAGGTAAAATTCTCCTGGGAGTTTACACCCTCCCTTTTGAAGTGATTGGCATCATCCTTTTCATTGCCATTTTAGGGGCTCTTATCATGGCTAAAAAGCGAGGTTCAAATGAGTGATCATCTTCAAAGCTATCTCATTCTTTCAGCACTCTTAGCCGCCATCGGAGTCTACGGCTTCTTAGAACGGCGAAATTTGATTGGAATTTTAATTTCGATTGAACTTATTTTAAATGCAGCAAGCATCAACTTTCTTGCCTTTAATAAATTTGTTGCGCCTGATAAGGGCATCGGCCAGGTTGTTGTAATTTTGATTATTGGCCTTGCAGCAGCAGAAGTGACCTTGGCTTTAAGCATCATTCTCGTTCTTTATCGCGGGATGACTTCAATCAATATAGAACAGGCAAATAATCTTAAAGGCTAAAACAAATGGACTTAGCATTTATTTTTTTCATTACCGCTTCTCCCTTAATCGCTTTCTTAAAAATTGTAAGCCTTCCTAAGAGGCTTAAAGGCTTTGCGATCCCTGTTGCCCTTACAGGCATTCTGCTTTCATTCTTCTCAGTACTCGTATTTGCTCTTCGCCATCCCGAAATTCGCCAAACCCCTTTTGAGGTCCAATGGACATGGATGGTTTCAAGCCAATTTACATTTAATGTAGGGTTCTTGATCGACAGGCTTAACCTTCTCATGCTTTTCATCGTCATTCTTGTTAGCTTCTTCGTTCAAGTCTTCTCGATCAGTTATATGGCTGAGGAAGGAAAAGGTAAATCGCGATATTTTGCTTTCTTATCTTTCTTTTCCTTCTCGATGATTAACCTGGTGATCTCCAACAACCTCCTTCAAACCTTTATTTTTTGGGAACTTGTCGGCCTAGCTTCTTATCTTCTGATTGGTTTTTGGTACCATAAGCCCTCAGCAGCCGATGCTTCAAGGAAGGCGTTTGTGGTCACTCGCCTAGGGGATTTTGGATTTTACGTTGCTGTAGCTCTCCTTGCAATCACTTCTGGCAATTTAAATTTTTCCCATTTAAATTCTCCTGAAGCAATTCACGCTTTATCCCCTCATTTTATTACTTGGATCACCCTCCTTATCTTTGGAGGAGTGATGGGAAAAAGCGCTCAGTTTCCTTTACATATTTGGTTACCTGACGCCATGGAAGGCCCCACTCCAGTCAGTGCATTGATTCATTCTGCAACCATGGTTGCAGCCGGCGTTTTTCTTACGGCCCGTAACTTTGCCTTATTCAGCGCTTCTCTTACCTCCATGAATATCGTTTTAATTTTTGGAACCCTGACCGCTCTCGTCGGTGCAACACTTGCAACCATTCAGAATGATATTAAAAAAATTCTGGCCTACTCGACCATTAGCCAATTAGGCTTAATGATGATGGCCCTAGGGGGAGGTAGCTACGAGGGAGGAATGTTTCATTTAACAACCCATGCCTTTTTTAAATCTCTTTTATTCTTATGCGCAGGAAGCCTGATTCATCATTTTCATACCAATGATATATGGGAAATGGCAAAAAAAGGTTCATGCTCTCAAACCTTGACACTTCTTGCTCTTACCGTCGGCGGACTTTCTTTAGCTGGAATTTTTCCTTTTGCAGGATTCTGGAGCAAAGACCTCATTTTAGAGGCCCTTCACACCAAACCCCTCTTTTACTCAGCAGGAATGATTGTTAGCTTCTTAACCTCTTATTATATTTTTAGACTCCTCTTTATTCTTTATTTCAGGTCCGCCCTCCCTGAAGAGGGCCATGGGCATCATGAAAAGAAAGACTTTTTAAGCGTATGCCTCAACTTCCCTCTTGTAACGCTTGCCATAGGGTCTTTCATTGTTGGACTCATGGGAACAGGGCTCTTTCATTACTGGCTTTTAAAATTTATTTTGCCTCAAGCTGAGGGCGAACTTTCAATGAAAATGGCATTGGCCGGAAGTGCCATTGCCTTTTTAGGCCTTGGAGCAGCCTACTGGAACTACCTCTATAAAAAAGCAGAGCCTATTCTGGAATCTAAAGGGATGCGCATTTTGTTAGACAAAAAATATTTTATGGACGACCTTTTTGAAAAAGTTTTGGGAAGAATTGTTTTAGCTTTTTCAGGATTTCTAAACTGGTTCGATAAAAAAATGATCAATGGAATGATGGTGAATGGAACGGGCCTCAGCACCTTTCGTCTGGGAGCTATTTTGACAAAGATTCAATCGGGAGAGCTCCAGGATTATTTGATGATTTTATTTGTAGTGGCATCTGCCATGATCTATTTTCTTGTAGGCCGCTGAAAAAGGCCCATCTGACAACGTTTCCCGCTGCGCTCCTTTGTGCGGCGTACGATAAAAAAGTACGCCTCCGCAGTCGCTTGCGGGCGCTCTTAGCTCTGGGACCTTTTTGAGCAGCCTACTTGAATTTAGATTTTTGGGTTTGTTTTTTCTTTAAACTTTAAACCTTAAACTTTGAGCTATTTTTATGGGAATCTTAACTGACATTTTGCTTTGCCCTGTCATTGGAATGATTCTTATTCTTTTGACACCCCGAAAATCTGAAAAGGCGATCAAAATTATTTCTCTCATCGTTTCAGGACTTTCCGTCATTCTCTCTTTCATTGCCTACAATCGCTTTGATCCAAGAAATGTGCTTCTTCAAATGGAAGAAAGAATCTCCTGGCTTCCCCAGTATGGTATTAACTATTGGAACGGGGTCGATGGCCTAAATATCAGCATGATCCTTCTCACTTCGATTGTCATTTTTACGGGAGTCATCATTTCCTGGAAACTCTCTTATCGGGTCAAAGAATTTTTTGCCCTGCTTCTTTTTCTCGTGATTGGAGTTTTTGGTGTTTTTATGACCCTGAACCTCTTTTTCTTCTTTCTTTTTTACGAAGTGGCTGTTCTCCCCATGTATCTTCTGATCGCCATTTGGGGAAGTACGAATAAAGAATATGCAGCATTAAAATTGACCCTATACCTCCTTTTGGGGAGCGCCTTCATGTTTGCCATCTTCCTTGCAATTTACTCTCTCGCAGGCGCCCATACTTTTGATTTATTGACCATTAAAAAGCAAGTCACCTTCGATCCTGCTTTCCAAAAAGTTGCCTATATTGGACTCTTTTTGGGGTGCGGTGTTTTAGCGGGTTGCTGGCCCTTTCACGTATGGAGCCCTGATGGGCACGTGGCTGCCCCTACGGCTGTGAGCATGCTCCATGCGGGTGTACTCATGAAGTTGGGCGCCTATGGCATTATTCGTGTTGCCCTTTTTCTCTTTCCTGAGGCCGCCCATACCTGGGCCCCTTTCACCGTGACGCTCGCCACTTTTAACATTCTTTATGGAGCCTTGGTCGCCACCCAGCAAAAAGATTTAAAATATGTCATTGGTTATTCTAGCGTCTCTCACATGGGCATTGTTCTATTAGGAATTTCAACTCTAACCGTAACAGGCCTTAATGGCGCCCTCTTTCAAATGTTTTCTCACGGAATCATGACCGCTCTTTTCTTTGCTTGCGTGGGACATGTCTATGATGAATGCCACACCCGCTATTTTGATGAACTGGGAGGCCTTGCTCACAAAATACCCATTCTATCGACTTTTTTCATCATTGCAGGGCTTACAGGGCTGGGTCTACCGGGATTGAGCGGTTTTCCGTCTGAACTTCTTGTTTTAATTGCAGCCATCAAAACTTATCCTGTTTCAGGAATTTGTACAGCCATTGGAGTGGTCGTGACCACTTTCTACATTGTTTCAGCCATTATGAAGGCCTTTTATGGCCCGCTTAATAAGCACTTTGAACACATCAAAGACATTAATTTATGGCAATATTTTGGACGAAGTATTCTTGTCGCTTTTCTCCTTCTTTTAGGCGTTTGGCCAAAATTATTTTTAGATATTGTTAATCCGATTACAACGTATTTACTCATGAAACCATTTTAAAATGATTAAACTTGTTCTCCCAGAAATTGTTGTAAGTTTGATGGCCATTGTGAGTTTCCTTTTTGTATTTTTTAAAGAAGAGACTGGTAAAAAACTCCTCTATCCAACGATATTGATTCTAGGGCTTGTTACGCTCACTTCAAGTATTTTCAGCTTAAACCAAGAGGAATCTCTTTTCTTCAACACTTATCAAATTAATTTATTCTCTCAGGCTTTTAAGCTCATTCTTGCAGGCTCACTCCTTTTAGTGCTTTCGATTTGCGACCACACAGAATCTCTCTCAGGGGAAGTAAAACCTGAATTTTTTCTTTTTCTTTCGACAGCAACTTTGGGCATGATGATGCTGACCAGCGCATGTGAACTGATCGGCCTTTTCATATCTTTAGAACTTGCCTCTATCTCTCAATATATTCTCGTCCCTTTAAGACGTGGTAAAATCTTAAATGCAGAAGCAGGAATCAAATACCTTCTTTTCGGGGCGGCTGCAAGCGCTTTAACCCTCTACGGACTCAGTTTCATTTTTGGAACAGCCAAAACGCTCTTCTTAAATGAAATTTTACAAAACATCACCTCCCTGATTCATCTTCCTCTTTTTGGGGTGGGAATTTTTCTAACCTCAGCTGGATTCCTTTTTAAACTCGCCTCGTTTCCCTTTCATTTTTGGGCCCCTGATGTTTATGAGAGCGCTGCAACTCCAGTAACGACCTTTATTGCAACGACCTCTAAAGCCGCAGCCGTCGCCGTCTTAATTCGACTGTTCCAAATCTTTTCTGTCGATCATGCCTCTTTAACTTACATCCTCATTACTCTGTCCTTTGTTTCAATGACCCTTGGAAATTTAGCTGCAATGATTCAAAAAGACATGAAGCGCATGCTAGCTTATTCAAGCGTAGCACAAGCGGGCTACCTTCTGGCAGGTCTCTTGTCTCAAACAAGCTCAGGCTTTATTGCGGCCACGTTTTATACCATCGCCTATCTCATCATGAATTTTGCTGCCTTTATGGTCATGGCACGCATCAACTCTCATAACGATAACCCAACGATTAAAAATTTTTCTGGCCTGGCAGACCGATCTCCTCTCCTTGCCCTAACCCTCATGATCAGCCTTCTTTCTCTCGCAGGAATCCCTCCCCTAGCAGGTTTTACAGGAAAATGGTTTCTCTTCAGTGCCGCCATGGAAAAAGGCCACTGGATCTTAGTTCTGGTAGGCGTTGTTAACAGCGTCATTTCTCTTTATTACTATTTAATGGTGGTTAAAGAAGCCTATCTCGGAAAGCCTGAATCAGGGCAAGGATTGCTCTTCCTCGGAATCAAGACACGCCTACTCAGTTATGCAAGCATTGCCTCTCTCATCATTCTTGGGGTTTTTCCTACTGGCTTGGTTCATTGGTTGGAAAGCATCATTAAACCATTGCTTTAATTCCTGCTCGTTTTCTCACCGTATTTTTGATAGCTTGGTATGAGAGATGTTTATGAGAAAAAAAAAATTATCACAGCTTATTTCCAATGTCGCCCAACAGATTGTAAAAAGTGTACATCCTGATAAAATTATTCTTTTTGGATCCTACGCCTACGGAAAACCTAATCAAGACAGTGACGTTGATCTTCTTGTCATCATGAAGACTAGAAAAAGGCCTGTTAAACGTGCACCTGAAATAACCAAGGCGATCCAGTTTTACCCTTTTCCCATGGATATTCTTGTTCGAACCCCTCAAGAGATTAATCATCGTTTACAACTTAAAGACCCTTTTTATTTAAGCATCATCCATAAAGGAAAAGTACTTTATGGGTGATCTCCTTTCACTCGAATGGCTTGCTAAAGCCGAAGAAGATTTTCAAGCTGCCTTTCTTTTATCTCGAAAGAGAAAACCTTCCTTCTCAAATTCCGTTTGCTTTCATAGTCAACAAGCCGCAGAGAAATACCTCAAGGCGTATCTTAGCTCTGAAAAAGTTCTTTTCCCTAAAACTCATGATCTAATTTTGCTACAAAAGTTATGTGCTAAAGAGGAAAGCAACTTCGAACTTATCGCTGATCTTGTTCGATCCCTTAATCCATACTCAGTAGAATTTAGATATCCTGGGGAGGATGCCAATCACCAAGAGGCAAAATATGCCCTTTCACTCGCAAAAGAAATTAAGAATTTCGTCCAACAAAAATTAAAATAGAATAATCAAATTATCAGCACTCAGTTCCCGTGGTAGGCTGTCACCCACCTCACAGTCCCACTCTCATACCTCATAAAAACACTGTGAGTCACAGCTCCAAGACTCGTATATCGAACTCCCTTAAGGAGACTTCCATTGGTAATCCCAGTTGCTGCAAAAGTACAGGGACCCTTCACAAGATCTTCAATAGAATAAACTTTTGAGTCAGCCAAAGAAAAATCTTTTTTAACTACTTGAGCCTGAAAACCACCTCTTAAACATTTAATACCACACGCAGCAATGACTCCTTCAGGTGATCCACCCATCCCATAAAGCAAATCAATCCCGCTATCGGGCAGGCATGTTGCGATTGCACCTGAAACATCGCAATCCTGAATCAATTTAATACGAACTCCAATTCCCCGAAGTTCTTTAATCACCTTCTCATGTCGAGGTCGATCCAGAACACAAACAACAATCTTTCCAAGGATTTTTCCTGTCACAGCAGAGACAACCTTTAGCGTCTTATCCAATGGATCCGTAATATCCAAATGAATTTTTTTAGCGATTTCAGGACCATAAGCTAATTTATTCATGTAGAATTCTGGGGTAGAAAAAAGAGAGTTTTCACCCGCAACAGCCATCACACTCATGGCCTCCGGCCCTGAATTTGCGACAGGTCTTGTCCCTTCAATGGGATCCACCGCAATATCATAGACTTCATAATTTTGAGAGCCTTCCAGTTTTCCAAGCATTTCACCAGCAAAAAGACCTGGGCTCTTATCCTTAATCCCCTCCCCAATCACAATCCGACCTCTAAAGTCCATTCCATTCAGGCGACTACGCATCGCATCCGTAGCAGCCTTATCCGCCGACTCTTTATCACCACTCCCAATCCAAGTCGCAGCTGCACGAGCAGCAGCCTCAGTCACACGTACAATATCCAAATTAATCTCTCTCACGAAATACCTCTTTTTATAAATTTTTTACCCCATCCTATAAACTTTCGTTTATGATTACAATCATGAAAATCCAAAAATCAAATATCAAAAATCAAAATGACAATGTAAAATTTAAAATATCTTACTTGCAATGGATTAGAAATTTTGAATTTTAATATGTCATTTTGATTTTTAAATTTTAATTTATTACAACCATGAAAATATATCGTGCACAGTGGCTTCTTCCCATTCATCAACCTCCTATCAAAGATGGAGCCGTTCTCATTGATCGTGGCATAATTAAAGATTATGGAAAAGCTTCAGCTATTTTAAAAAAGTTTAAAATCCCTTTTGAAGATCTTCAAGAAGCAATTATCATGCCTGGCCTAGTTAATGCGCACACTCATTTGGAATATTCTTGTCTTCATCAAAAGATTAAACCTTCTGAGAAGTTTTTAGATTGGCTCTATCCCATGATTGAATTAAAAAAAGAACTTCAAACCAATGAAATACAAGTTGGAATAAAGCAGGGTATTACTCAACTTCAAAAATCAGGAACCGTTCTTTTAGGAGAAGTGACTAACACAGGACTTTCTACGAGTTTTCTTAAAAAGAGTGGACTCTCTGGCATTCTATTTTTTGAGTTGGTTGGAAATCAAACCTTTAATATTTTTGAAAAAATTCTAAAAAATGTTTATTCATCTTCTTCATTTGAAATCGTCCCGGCTTGTCATGCCCCTCATACAGTGCCTGAAAAACTCCTCATTCAAGTAAAAAATTATCTTAAAAAAATAAAAACTCCTACAAGCCTTCACCTCGCTGAGTCTCGTGAAGAAATGGAGTGGATCCAAAATAAAAGAGGAGGCTTTTCAGATCTTATTCAGGATTCAGTGCTTAAAAATAATTCTCAATTTGGAAAGGGAAAAGGCCCAGTAAAATACCTTCTCGAGAACCGATTCTTAAATTCTAAAACCCTTTGTGTTCATTGTGTTCATCTATCTATTAAAGAACAAAAACTTCTTCAAAGAACAAGGGCCCCTATTGCAATTTGTCCTAGAAGCAATCTCTATACAGGGGCAGGGAAAGCTCCCATCAAGCAACTTTTACAAAATAAAATCATGCTTTGCATCGGAACAGACAGTCTCGCAAGCAACTCCGATCTGAATCTTTGGAAAGAAATGAGAATGCTCAAAAAACTCTTTCCTTTTCTCTCCTATCCCACTATCCTACGCATGGCGACGCTTCATGGAGCCCTTGCGCTTGGATTTGGGAAGACGCATGGATCCATCGAAAAGGGGAAAAAAGCTGACTTAATTTGGATTAAAACAGATCAAAAATTGAAAAACCCTTATTCATTTTTAATTGAAGAAGATCATGAAATAGAAGGTAAAATTTGTGAATAGACTAGTTCATTATGCCCGACTGATTCGATTGAGCCACAGTGTTTTTGCACTGCCATTTGCACTGTCGACTCTTATTTTAGTTCATCCTTATCATGAAGTGACCCTGCATAAAATAATCTGGATTCTAATCGCAATGGTCAGTGCACGATCCGCAGCCATGGGGTTTAATCGCATCATTGACCGTGAAATAGATAAAAAAAATCCAAGAACATCCCAAAGAGAACTTCCCCAAGGAATTGTCACTCTCCAAGGAGCCTTTTTATTCACAATCCTATGTGCAATTATTTTTATTTTTTCAGCTTTTAAACTGAATGCTGCCTGCGGTCTTCTTTCCATCCCAACCCTGATTCTCTTTTTCTTTTACCCTTACGCCAAACGGCTCACATGGACCTGTCACCTTTTTTTGGGCCTCTCTCTTGCCCTTTCTCCCATCGGGGTATGGCTTGCCATTGCAAATTCTCTTCAAGGCCCTGTTCTCTTATTAAGCCTGGGAGTCCTTTTCTGGGTTTCAGGTTTCGATGTAATTTATGCATGTCAAGATCTTGAATTTGATCAAACCCATCATCTTTTGAGTATTCCTCAAAAATTTGGCATTCCTAAAGCACTGACATTAGCCATGATTTTTCATGGCCTGACTATTTCCTGTTTTATTTGGGTTGGAATTTCTTTTAAATTAAATTTATTTTACTTTATGGGTTGTGGCATCATTAGCATCGCGATGCTTTATCAACACTATTTAATCAGCCCAAAAGATTTGTCTCGAGTCGAAAAGGCTTTTAATACCAATGGAACCATTGGATTTATTTATTTATTGGCCATATGGATGGGGATGAGATGAGATTGAGTCCATCGTCAACGGTCTACAGTCCATAGAAATAAATGATTCCTTTAAAACTGTTGACCATCGACTGTAGACTGTGGACTCTTCTCATCTGCTTATATTGATAAACATTTAGAGAATAACATTAATGTGAGAATTCTATTTTGAAAAAGCTTATCATCGCAATCACGGGAGCCAGCGGTATGCTTTACGCTGAAAGACTCTTAAAAGCCCTCTTAGAAGCTGGACATTTGATTGAGTTAATTGTTTCTGAAAATTCTTTTGATCTTTTGAACTTTGAAATCGGCCTTAAACCCAAGCAAAGTCTGGTTGATTTCCTCCATGAAAAATATGGGGATTCTATTCTCAAGGGAAAGGTTAAAACCTATGATCTTCATGACCTGGCTGCCCCACCTTCCTCCGGAACTCATATCCACCATGGGATGGTCATCCTTCCTTGCTCAATGAAAACCCTTTCGGCAGTTGCTACAGGGGCGTCAAGAACCCTCATTGAACGTGCAGCTGATGTCTGCCTTAAAGAATCAAAAAAGCTAATTCTCGCAACACGTGAAACGCCTTTGAGCAGAATCCATCTTGAGAACATGCTCCGTGTCTGCGAGGCCGGTGGGAAAATTATGCCCTGTGATCCAGGATTTTATATACGGCCGAAAAAAATAGAAGATTTAGCGGACTTTATTGCTGGAAAAATCATGAATCTTTTAGAAATTGAACACCAACTGTTTAAACCGTGGGGAAATGAGCATGAATTGATAATTAATAATTGAGAATTGATAATAAAGGTAGAATAAATTAATTCCTAAATTATCAATTCTCAATTATCCATTTTCAATTTTGAGTGACCTAAAGGATTATACCTAACCGTGAATCAAAACCAAGAAATCGGAAGCATGTTTTCAAGAATTGCCAAACGTTATAACCTTGCCAATGATTTATTGAGTTTGGGTATTCACCGACGATGGAAAAAAAAAGCCCTTAAGATACTCCAATATCAAAGAGGCGAAAAACTGTTAGACCTTTGCTGTGGAACAGGAGATTTTTTAAAAGTACAAAAATCAGGAATAGGGATAGATCTTTCTTTCCAGATGCTTCGTGAGGCTCAGAAAAGAATTTCAAACTCTCTTGTCTGCGGCGATGGAGAAAATCTTCCCCTTAAGAATCATTCTATAAAAAAAATCATTATTGGTTTTGGAATCAGAAATATTCCTCATGTCCCTAAAGCGCTTTCAGAGATGTATCGAGTTTTAACCCCGGGAGGGAGAATGGTCATTCTAGAATTTTCTAAACCTCGAAGACTCTTTTTCTCAAAAATTTATTTCTTTTATCTCAATAAGATTCTCCCTCGCTTGGGAGGATGGATTTCACATGACTCAGAAGCCTATCACTATCTTGCGAAAACGGTCGGGGCATTTCCAGACGGGGAGGAATTTCTAAATTTGATGAGGAAAGAAAAATTTAAAAACATCAAAATGGAACGACTTCATCTTGGAATTGCTTCTATCTACAGCGGGGAAAAATAGTCTTATTTAATCTTTTTTTCTTCATCCAAACTTAACCTTAAAAACTCTACATCCATCTTGTCACTGGGTCTTAGCGTGTTTTTCATACGAATAAGAAGAAGCTTTTTGGGAACGGGAATTTTGACACCTTCAAAAGTAATGAAATCCATATCTTGTGAAGCCTCTTGATATCCAATTCCACATGCCTTGGCCATCAAATCGATCACAAATTCATCGGCAATACGAACGATAGAATATTTGTTTACTTCGTCATTGTTCATTTCTGAAATTGCATTATCAGGAAGGATCGAAAGAGCTTTTTTAATTTTTTCAATATTTTCAGGGGAAGGGTCTACGAGTAAATCAATATCTTTGGTACCACGGACAAATCCGTAAATGATAACTGCAAATCCACCGATCAGTAAATATTTAACCCCCTGATCATTTAAAGATTTACATAGGGACACTAAATCTTCGAGTTCAGGCGCACGTGAGTAGTCACGATTGCTTTGATCATCCATTGATCAGCCTCTTCCATTGACGAGAACCGATAGACTCCCTTTGGAATTAAAGCCCCTTTTCGAAGCTTATTAATGGTTCTAAGAAGAATAGATACATCGCGGAAAAAATCCACCTTTCCAAATCTCTTCGTAATGAGCTTCATCATAATATCATTCTTTCCTAAAAAAATCCCACGAGGCAATTATATCAAACGGCATGTCATTCGCATACAAGCTTTACCACTCTTCTTCAACCTTTTTATCTTCAGCCTTTTTTTCCTCGGGATGAGCTGTGTTTGGAAGACTTGAACTGCTTTCACTTTGGACAGGTACAGAAACTGATTTTTCTTCAGTTTGAGATTTTGATTCAGACAAGGCTTGAGCTGGTTGAGAAGACTGAACAGGTTTCTCAGAAGAAGTTGAAAGACCCATCGTCACTAAATAATCTCGAATGGCCCGTGTCTGCCAAGAAGCATCTGCAAGGAAAGCCTCTAAATCAGAGCCATAAAGGTCTTCAAAGAATTTTTTCATTTCCTGAACTTGAGGAGATTTTAATAGATTGGGAACAAAAGAAATCCGTTTCCCACTCATTTTAGGAAAATTGGTGGGCATTTTAGTTCCCGGTTGAAACTCTTCAGGACTTAAAATCCAATTTGCGATCCATTCATGACGCAGACGATCCTTCGCTAAGCCTAAATTTGGACCTAGTGTCGTGACCTGATTTTTTTGAGCCAATGGGTCCAAACTCACGGGATGACAAGACATGCACTTAAACATTTCAAAAAGTTTTCCTCCTGCTTCACGATCTCTCTGAAAATCTTTTCCCTGAGTTACTAAGGGAGATTCATAAGGATAAGGCGCATCTGAAGCGGATGAAAAATAATTTACCAAATGAATAGCATCTTCATCCGTTAAATTAAATCTGGGCATTCTAACCGTATACCAAGGTCTGATGGCAAATGGACTTTTCAAAAAGTTAAAGAGCCACTGAGGCTGAACCTTTGCTCCTTCTCCATTCAAATTGGGAGCAATTTCTGAACCTTTCCCCTCAATCGTATGGCATCCAATACAATTAAGATCTCTTACTAGATTCCTCCCTATTTCAATGTTTTTTTCTTTTTCAGTGAATGTTTTACGAGCCTCTAAAGGAATACTTTTTGCTTCTTCTGTAAAGCCTGTCAAAAGGGTTACAAGCGATGTCGCCTCTTCATCCGCCAAATGAAAATGAGGCATTTTTTGAGCAATTCTCTCCGTGGCATAGCTCTGAGGATTTTTAATTTTATTAAAGGTCCAGTCCCATAGCGTATGAGGAATATTTTCTGCATAACCAAAATAAAGAAGATCCAAATCCTTTGAACCGAAGGTGGTTAATTCTGCACCTACCCTGGGGCTATTTTCCATCCCTTGAATATCATGGCAACCAAAGCAGCCCAAAGTTCCAATCAGCTGTTTCCCTTTTTCGGCTGACTCTGGTTTCACGGGTTCATCAATGGAAACAAGATCCGATCCTTCACGTTTTAGGCTAGTTAAAAAACTCACCAAGTGAGCAATGTCTGTATCCGATAAACGCATGTTGGGCATTTTGCCATGAGGAAGATAATCGCGAGGGTTTTTCAACCAACGATAAAGCCACTCGGGTCGAACCTTACTGCCCACATTTGTCAAATTGGGTGCAAAGGTATTCCCTTCTTCTCCAATCGGGTGGCAAGCAATACAGGCCAATTCCGTAAAAAGCCTTTTGCCTTCTTCGGGGGTCCCTTTCTTTAAGGCTTCTTTTTCTTCATCCGTCATCGCTTGAGATTCATTCAAAGAAGATAAATAATGAGCCATCTCCTTGGCTTCTTCCTGGGTCACTCTGAATTGAGGCATACGCGTGCTTGGACTCCAGCCCTTAGGATTCATAATCCACTGCGTCATCCAAGGAATGGTTGTCTTTTGATGAATATGATTAAGCTCGGGGCCTACCTTCTTTGCATTTTCAAATCCAGGCGCCAAATGACATCCCACACATCCTAATTTTGTAAAAAGAATTTTCCCTTCAGTGGCACGGGGGGCCTCAGGAACCTGGACTGTTGAATGACATTTCTGACACGAGCTCTCGACTTTCTCACCTCTCAAAAGAGGCGTTCCCCAATGTGGAATCTCTCCATGAGCCGTTTGAACCGTTAAAGCTGGACCCTGCCCTCCATGGCAAATGGTGCAAGCAAACTTTTCTGGAGGATGATTTTTGAGTAAAACATCTAACTTTGGATGGGTTCGAAAAGGTTGAGGATATTTTTTAGCATCTTCAAAACCGGATCGATCAATCGCCAAATGACAGGTTTGACAGCGATCCACGCGATTCAAATTGTTAACGACAATTTGTTGTATCTTGGGACTTTTCTCTTTAATATCCGCAATCTTTTTCTGAAGACCTTCCCGTTTAGAAGTCATTTGAGCGATTTTAACTAGAGTCTCTGAGAGCTCTTCGTCATGCGATTTCACCTGACTCCAAAGCGGCGCCATCTGGGATTCAACTTCTTTAATTTTCAAAGAAAATTCGTCCAGTTTCTTTTGAAGTTTGTCTACTTGCTTTTTTCTTTTCTCAGCATCTGAAGATCGATCTATTTTAGCTTTCTCATACTTGTAATAGGCTGCATCATATTCACTTTTGGAAAATTGAGAAGCTCGAGAGAAATCCTGAAGTTTTAATTTTAACTGATCGAGATGTTCCTTTGCCTCATGATAAGCTCGAGCTTGGGAAGAATCCTGAGGGCCCTTTTCAAGGGTTTTTAACCCTTCTTGAAGAGTTTGATATTGTTTTTGAATGCGAGGAGAGTTAAATAATTTATTTTCCTCTTCATATTCTTTGTTTACTTTCTCTAATTCTAATTTGAAAAAGGCTTTTTGAAAATCCTTCCAGGGTCTTCGATGAAAAGTTTCATCCCATACTGCCCAAAGGGTCAAAATAATAAGCAGAATAACCGTGGCAAAAAAAGGAATTCGATAAGACTGTTCTTCCGTAGGTTTTTTCCGCCATGCCCCTAATTGTCCCAAAACCATAATGCATCCTTCTAAATATTAAACCAGGGCGTCACCCAAACATATTTGACATTGAATGCATAACGTAAAATCATTTTGATCGGTAAAGACATCATGGTAAATAAAAGAAGTGAAAATACGGCAAAGCGCATCCATCCCATATCTTTTAAAAATTCACTTTTTCTTACCTTTAAAATTAAATACCAAAGAAACCCAAGCCCATAATAAGTGCCGATGACAGCTGCCCCAAGAAGACTCGCGATGGTTTTAGACCGAATCTGAAGAAGATCTGAGAGATTAATATTGGTGGTTGCAACCACCTTGTGAGGGTCCCATTCTTGCCAGGGAAAGAAAAAATTCCACCCAGGACCACGGAAAAAGGTTCCAACAATAATCATTGAGACCCATAAAACAATAAAACCAAAACAGAAAATCAAAATGGCAATCTTTCTCTCTTTAATCGTGTAGTAACCATTTCCCAAGGGATTACGGTCCAAATAGGGAATCGCAATTAAGCCTATAATAATAATACTCGGTAAAACGACCCCTGCGATCCATGGATCAAAATAAACCAACATTTCCTGAAGACCTAAAAAATACCATGGAGCCTTGCTCGGATTGGGAGTTTTTGCAGGATTCGCTGCCTCTTCAAGAGGGGCATCAATCCCGAGAGACCAAAAAATTAAGATGAGAAGGATCACTAAGGAGGCTAAAAACTCAACTCTCACCAAATAAGGGAAAACATAAACTTTGTCGACTTCCTTTTTCGGATCAGGTTTCATACGATGACGATCATTCATAAAACCTTGCCACAGAGAAAGCCCTAAAAAGAAAAAAACCAAAAGCAGCATTCCTATAATAGGAACATTGTCAGGTTGAGTCAGAATATGTATAAAATGATTCATAGTTGTCACCATAAACGCGTCCACCCAAGTGGATGAAAATGGTCTGCAGTCAACGGTCGACAGTTTTAAAGGAATTATTTATTTTCTATAGACTGTTGACCGTTGACTGTGGACTTGTTTTTCATAGTTACTTACTGCTTTTCTAAAGGGGTCCAGAAATTCCACCATCTTTACGCACTCGCCAGAAATGAACTGTTACAAAAACTAAAAGGAAAAAGGGTAGCGCAATACAGTGAAGCACGTAAAACCGCAATAAGGTAGGTGCCCCTACTTGTGTTCCTCCCAAGAGAGCAAAACGAATGTCGTTGTCAGGTCTCATTCCTAATTGGGGGCCAAAAGGACCTTCATGACCTAAAAGCGGAGTTGCCCTGGCCATGTTGGTTCCAACCGTTACAGCCCAAATGGCCAACTGATCCCAAGGAAGCAAATATCCCGTGAAACTTAAAAACATGGTTAAAAATAAAAGGATCACACCGATACCCCAATTAAATTCTCTGGGAGGTTTGTAAGAGCCTGTCATAAAAACGCGAAACATATGAAGCCATACCGTAATAATCATGGCATGAGCGGACCAGCGATGCAAATTTCTTAAAAGCATGCCAAAAGGAACATCAAACTGGAGATATTTCATATCAAAATAGGCGTATTCTGCCGTGGGTCGATAATAGAACATCAAGGCAACACCACTAACCAAAAGAACGAGAAAGAGAAAAAAACTTAATCCTCCCATGCACCATGTGTGTTTAAATTTAACCGCTCCTCGCAAAACCTTCACCGGATGCAAATGCAGAAAAACATTTCCAATAATGGCTAAGGTACGATTTTTAGGAGTGTCTTTGTAATCATGACGAAACATCGACCGCCAAACTTGCGTCTTTTTCATCTTTTGAAACAAAGTCTCTTTTACCACCGGCAGCTTGGGAGGAGTCGGTGAAACCGGTGGAGGCGTTTGAGGTACTACAGGTTTTATTTCTTCAGACATAAAAATCCTTATGTTTCACGTTTAAAGTGAACTCAATCTCTATCTTGGAAGCATCTTTAAAAATGCCTCGGGTTTATCCCATCCCCCTTTTTCATATTGAAAGAGGGTCCCTTTATCAATTAAAATTTGCCCATCATCGGCAAGCCCAATCTTGACACGATCCAAAGCCCTCGGTGCCGGACCTTCATAATTGACTCCATCACGATGAAAACCGCTTCCATGGCATGGACATTTGAACTTATCTTCACTGGGAAGCCAAATAGGAGTACAGCCCAGATGAGTGCATCGAGCTAGAATGGCATAAAAACCCTCTGGAGTCCTTGAAATCCACACCCGTTGCTCGCTGACCCACCGTGTACTCACCTGACCCACAGGATATTCTTCAGGAAAACCTGCCTTAAAAATATTGGAGGGTTCAAATAGAACCCTGGGAAACATATAACGAACAAGGCCAAGAAGCCAAGAGGAAAGAACCATTCCAAAAAAATACCAACCCGTTTTAATAAAAAAATCCCGACGCGTGTAAAGAGAAGCTTCTTTATCCTCTGTGAATGCTCGTTTTTTTAAATCAGGTCCTTTTTTAATTTCCGGACTCTTCACCTCAGGTGGAGTGGGAAGCAAACCTTCTTCAGCCGACATTGATGCTATTTCCTTTTCAACTTGTTGGAGTTACGAAAAATATAAAATGATCTTTCGAGGTTTTATTCTATAACAACATCAATCAATTTTAAATCTCAAAATATTTCTTCATTTCTGTTTAAAGAATAGCCCTTTTGAACAATGAGATATCCTTTTTCAAAGTAGCTTATCCCAAAAGATCCATTTTGAATCCATTCCTTGAACTGCTCAGGATAACCTTTCATTCCCTTAAATCTTGTAAAAATAATATCAGGATGATAATCCCTCTCTTCTAGTTGCTCCCACACAATCAGGCTGGCCCGATTGGCACAAAAACCCGCCAGTTGAGGATCGCAAAGCAAAATACCGTCCTTAGGAATATGTTGAGCGGCCTCAAGGATTTCTTGACCTTTGGGATGAATATTTCCATAGATTCGATCATAGCACCCCCCCAGATAAACAAATCCCTTTGATCGATGCCAGGCAAGTGTTATTAAAATGAGGAATAGGGCATACCTGAGGCTATTGAAGGATTTCATTAAATTGCCCTGTCTCATCGAAACGTAAATCGCCTCGATCAAGGCCAAAGTAAAAAGCACAATATGATGGGCAGGGTAATGACTTTTTTGCTCAAAAATCCAGGGATCACTGCTGGTTGATGTGACCCAAATTCCCACCGCAGGGAAAAGAAGAATAGGAATCCAGCCGCGTTTTCTAAAAAACACCAGACTCATCATAAAATACCAAATGAACCGTTTTCCCCGTATCATGAATGGGTCCATAGCCGTAATGGCCCAATAATATTTGAGGTCAACGGGATTTCCTCTTCGCACGATATAGGTAACTCCAGCAAGCCAGGGGAAAAGAACAAAGATAGCAAAAACACTATACAGAAAGGCTAAAGCAGCAAGGCTATAACCCAACCTCCAACGATTCTTAACCGCAAAATAGAGCAGCATAGGTGTGATGATCATTCCGGTTTCCTCTCGAATCCCTAAGCACAAAATAAAAGGAATCCATACAAATCTCTTTTGGCAAGACAGACAATGATAAAGCCAGGGAAAAAGTAGAAAATTGAGACTAACACCATGATATTCAGAAAGCATGACTGATTGAGTAAATGGATTTGCAATATAGAAGAACAAAAGAGCTGCAATTATTCTACTTTGAATTTTTTTTACATGCAGGGTACGCCACAAAATCAAAGCGCCTACGATTAAACCTAACCATTGTAAAACAGAGGGAAGAAAGGGATGGTCCCAAACCCAAAAAAAGAAGCCTAAAAGTTCGAGATCAAATGAAAGATGCGTAGAAAGATAAGTATGATCTACAAGTTCTCTAAAAGGATGCCCATGGGCACAGTTCCAAAGGACATTGGTATATTTTCCATAGTCTGAAATTGTAAACTTTCCCCATGAAAAAGCTGAATAACATGCATCAAAAATAAGAATCGCAAAAAGAATAGAAAGTGAAAACCCAACCAGTGTCGGTATAGATCTTAAGAATGTACAAGCTTTAGTCTCCCTCTGAGTCATTTTCTTACCTCTCTCTTGGGTCTTATTTTAAGATTGACATTATATGAACTACGTCATAGCCTGATTTTGTAGTTTAATTTATTGGAGATTTTTTTAAAATGGAAAAAACTAAACAAATTCAAGAAATCCCCGATGACCTTCAAAAACAGGTCTATGAAGTTTTAGAACAGTGTTACGACCCCGAGATTCCCAATGTCAGCATTGTGGATTTAGGACTCATTTATGATATCTCCATCCAAAATGATCAAGTGAACATTAAAATGACCCTCACCGCCCAAGGATGTGGAATGGCTCGAACCATTGCAGATCAAGTCAAAATGATGGTTCAAGACATTCTATGGGTAAAATCTGCACAAGTTGAAATCGTTTGGGAGCCCCCCTGGCATCCTGATCGAATGAGTGAAAAGGCAAAGAAAATCCTTGGATACACGTAACAAGCAGTAGAAAGTAAATCCCAAGTTTGACACCCGAGAGTGTTTTTTGGAAGGGCAACGCCCGTAAACCCGCATAAACAATATGGGGTCTTATTTTTTATTTCAAAAAAGAGTAGTGAACATTCTGCATGGATATCGATTATTTTATGAATGGAGTGGTACAAAAACACTCTGCTTATGTAACCCATTCTGCCAGAAGTGTTATTTTTCTACATCTGCCTCTGAGCCAAATCCATCAGAGCTCTAGAAGAAGCCAGGCGCTTTGAGGGGCGCAGATTAATTCGTCTTTGGCGTTCCATTTCATCAAATGCGGATGGATCCAGATTCTTCAAATCTGGGTTAATCTTCACCCCATTCTGGCTTAAAATATCCAAGATGACTGCAAGCTTGGCCTCATCTAGTTTTCCTTCGACCCTCCAGGCTAAAAGAGAATGAAGTTCCGGCCCCAATCGTTCGACCAAGGATCCTGAGACAAACCAGATTTCTAAAAGCGGTATCGCCCAACGATTAAATCGTTTTCTAATTTCAGCTTGAATTATTTTACGATAGCTTTCAGGTTTAAATTTTTCTTTCCCTTCTCGGATGATTAAAATTTGAATATTATTGAGAGGAGACTTGTACCCTGAACGAGAATCTAAGCCCAAAGCAACACGAATACGTTTTTCTAAATCCTTATCCTTATCACGGGATTTAAAGGTTTGAAGCACAAAAACAGGAATGGCTATTTTTAGAACCTTCTCTCTCCCCTCTTTTCTTAAATGATCTATCCACTGTCTAAGTGCTCCTGTATCGGCCCAAATAGTTCCATTTTCATTCACCGAAATACGAGCCATATCTTGATCCATCACCAAAACTTGAATATCAAATAAATGAGCGACTAAAGTTTTTGCATTTTTGCTGTAACGATCTCGTGTTTGGGCCCATAAAGATTCACAAGCAACTTCCATTTGCCCATTCGTTCGGTCTAATGTAAGCCTGCCAAGGACATGCGCCAATCTTGAAGAACCTGGTTCATCTGGAAGATTTAAATCCAATATTGTAGAATCTTGCTCCCCACTCCATGAAAGAAGGCTCTCAAAGAGGTAGGCTAAAAATTCATCGTCTAAATTGGCTCCTGTGATGTGAATCCGAAGAGGCCGTTTACTTTGAGATTCTAAGCTTTGAATCTTTTGATAGAGCTCTCTAAGAGAAGCTGTCATTTCTTCTCCTAATGAAATCATCCATCGTTGAACCCCATTCACTAAATGAACTTTTCCATCAGGTTGAATTTCAACCCACCCTTCCCCATAACCCCAGGGAGCTGGATTGACTGATGCTTGAATGCCTCCACGAAATAACTGATCGATTGGACCCGAACGAGGTGAGTTCGAGTCCAGAAGCATGCTTCGAGCGGAGTCGAGAAGACTCAAGAAATCATCGAGATAAAGCTTTTCCACATCTTCTGGAAATCCTTCCATATGAGGAATATATTTAGGAATGCCTTTTGTCTCCCCATTCATAATAAAGTCAGCAATTTTTTCTAAATCATCCCCCTCTATATCCAGCCCCCGCACAGCCCCAGCCAAAACAATAAAATTGTGTAACATCGTGCTTTTTGTTTCTGACTCTCCTTCTTTACTAATCCCAGTCTTTCCAGCATTATTTTTCTTAATCGCATCAACAACTTTCAATAAGGCAAGTTTTAAATCACCCACACGTACGTTTTCACGTACGAGTACACGTGCCGCATGAGCAAACGCCCTTTCAAAATCCTCATCCCTTTCCAACCCCAACTGCGAAGCTGATAATTGTTTCAGCTGATTAAAAAGAATCCCTTTACAATATTCTGAAATTTGCCGATGTTGAGTTTTAGAATTTAAAATTGCTCCGAAACCCTGCTGTAAAACAGTGATGCTCGAGGGAGAACCGATGGACGAAGGACGAGGGATGAGAGACGCCGAATCAGTAACTGCAAGAGGTTTCTCTTTCACTAAAAATTCTGCTGACTCAATGGGTTCATTCCCTGCAAACCTCCTGTCAGCCTGAATATCCTCACCATCACCAAGGCTCTGCAGTCTAACAAATTGTGAGAGGAGTTTTGGAACATAGTCATTGGATGGCTTGATTGAATTGGCCGGAACATGATCACTTAAATCTGCTTGAGCATACATTAATATGGGAAGAGAAAATAAAACATTTTTAATTTGGCTCAATATCGCTTTTTTAAGCTCTTCGTTATTCTGATCGTCCGGAACAAGGTAGATAAAATGAGAGCCTACAATTGGTAAAGGAGCCCTCCCCCTCAGTAAAGAATGAACCACTTCCCTTGCTTCTTTTTTACCTAATCCGGCCTTTAAAAAACCCCTTTTTAAAGTTTCAGTCACAACAGATGGATCTTCTTGTTGTAAACTCTCGACACCTTTCTGAATAATTTCCTTAAATCTTTCATAAGAAAGAGGCCTTGTTCCTTGGTAAAAGAAAGGGGCCTGGCAAAGACAATAATAGGCCAACATGAGATCTTTATTTGGGCTAAGACGACGAATCAAACTGCGATAATCTTTTAATTTTTTAAGACGTGTTACCTCTTTCTTTGCCTTCAAAAATTCATCTAATGTAATTTCACCGGATGATATTTTTTCAAGTAATATCAAAGGCGGAACGATCCTTCCTAATTTCCGATGAATTTCAGTAAGTTGTGGTAAAGATTCTAACGAAATGACTCCATATCCTTCGTCTAAAACTCCTCTTTCGGCAAGGGCATGAATGATCTCTAGTCGAAATTCTGGTTCTATGTCCTTTCTATAGATAAAAGGATAGAGTTGTGAAAGACTGTGGCTTTCAAAAAGAACCCGAATCATTGATTTTTCTTGATCTGTTATTGATATAAAACCACTTTGTCTTTTCCTGCTTCGACTGAGAACCGATTGAGCTACACTATCTAATCGTCTTCTTACAGGAGAAAATAATTCTTCCAGTTCTCCTTTAATATCTTCTCCAGAGAAAATGCCTGCGTTCATAAAAAGATCAAGGGCACTCATGATGGCTAAACACATTGAATCTCCTAATTCTGGCTCAGGATATTCTGGGCTGTGATACGAATGAAGGCCCCGCATCCATTTTTGAGGAATCTCACTCTCCTGAAAGAAAGAAGGAGATAGAAAACCTGCTGAAAAAAGTGCCGAAAGCAATTTTGCCGCACTCCATAAAACATCAGGACTCTTACTTGTTAATAAAACTCCTCTAACGAAAAGAACAAATTCATTATCAAGATCACCTTCTCTTAAAAAGCCTTTTGCTGCCATAATTTTAATGGCATCTAAGGTTTCCGAACGCACATCCTCTCTCTGGGCTTCTTTCGCAAGAGTTTTCAAAGAACCTAAAACATTATTCTCTTGCAAAAATTCTTGAGTAAGAACTCCCTTTTCAAGGAAAATAGTGAGAACACCCTTATCCTCTCTATGAAAAGTTGCAACATTCTCATTAGCTCGATTATATCCATTTGGAACCAATGATTTTTTTACTAATTTTTCCAAATTCAAATGATCTCTAATAAAAGTAGCATCCCATATTTCTGCTCCCATGATAAAACTGAGTGCTTCAGAATTAATTTTATGAACATTTAAAAAAGGACTATTCTCAAGATCAAAACCGATAGAGGGCCAGAGCAATTCCTTACTTATTTGTGCTAATTCAAAATTATATTCCTCCTTATCTTTAAGGGCTTTTAAAACCTCGGCACACGCTTTTCGCACATAAACACTATTATCATGAGCAATTCGGTCTACAAGATTCGGAATTAATTCTGATTCAATAACATCTTGCTTTGTCATCATTCCGGATCGGACCAAAGATAAAAGTACTCCTGCAACATTTTTTCGAACTTCAGAATTGCCATGTGTTTTAAGCAAAGGCACCCATTCGGATACCTTCAAATCACTTTTCAATTCAGCTTCTGAAATCCAACCTCTTTCATAAATATTTTTTAAGGACTCTGCTGAACTTTGCATAATGACAGAATCTAAATTCATCAATCCAAGAAAAAGTTTATCAACTATTTTTCTACGCTCAAATTCCTCACGCGTTAAAAGCCCATTTTGAAGAACAATATTCATAAGTTGATAATCTCGAGCACCTCCTCCATGATCCATCTCTTCTAAAGTAAAATAAAAACTTTCCGCCTTCTCTATATTTTCCTTAAGAAATTTCTGCCTTCCACCCTCCGATAAAGCTCCTGCCACCATCGTCGCCATCTCTTCTTTTTTGAGTTTTTCAGTAAGCGGAGTGTTTTGAGCTTTTTCTGCTGCTTTTATTTTTTCTAAAATCTGGACATTCCATTCATGATGATGTTTTATGATTTGATTGAAGCCATAAATAGAAACTAAAAATATAATTGAGGATGCGAGATACACGACCGTAGAAAATCCTGAAAGACCTACCACACCCGCAACAACACCTGGAATAAATTCCGCATTCCACAACAAGGCTCTTTTAAATCTCTTATCGCGAAGAATAATTTTAAATTTTTCTCGCCATGATTTCCCTTGAAGCTTTTCCTTTCCTAGATGAAGATAAGCAAACAAGGCTGAATTTATAAGAATCCATACAGCACTGATCACAAGAAGAAGAACAAATGAGTGGGCAGCAAAAACAATCGCGGGAGCAAAGATCGATAATAGAAACATCCCTAATCGAGAGGCTGAAAGGTTAATCGCAATATCTTTCCAAGAAATTTTTCTCAGACGCTTTACATCCAATCCCTCTTTCGCAAGCCGTTTTGTTATCCAAGGAATATTGAGCTTAGCCGCCAGGGCAATCCACGCCGGTTTTCCATATTCTTCCCCCGGCGCCGCCTCTGTATAGAGTCGATTATCATCTTTCCCATATTTCCCCTCATAAACTATTTCGGTGAGGGCGGTGGTGGCCAGGGTCTCCATCGCCATTCCCGTATAAAAAATGCTGAGCGAACTCAAAACTCCCTTCATAAAGGCGTTCATTGCATCTATGTCTTGAGCAATTTTTAAATATCGTCTCTTGGCTATTTCGTCCGAGACTAACTCAGCCTGGACAATCGCGTTGTGAATTTCCTGACAACCCTTTTGAAGTTCATCTAGTAACCGTTGGATCCTGTCTGCTGGGTCATCCCTTTTATATTGACGATGCTGAAGAATACGATCTTTAAGAATACTTTTCATCTGACTAACATTAGAACCCCATTTTTCAAACCCTGTATAAACAACTTGATATTGTGCCCTATGCCTGCTTCTACAATTCTGTACAAGGGCATACATTTTTTGAAGGCGACTGAATTGTAGATGGTATTTTTGCAGAGATCGAAGTGGGTCGCTTTCCGAAACGTTTTGAATATTTGGAAGGGATTGACCTTCTTCCATTAAACGAGACACCCCTTGACTAAAATCAACTAAAAAATGAGGAATATTCTGATCCTGTAAATCCCAATTTCGGGTTTGGGCATGCCACTCCCCGCAAATTTCAATCATCATCGTACCAGCGACCTTTAATAGAGCGGACCTCTCTTCGCGAAATGGAATGTTCATGGGGTATACCCTAAGAATCATCCTTTCCTTCATATCATCAGAAAGGTCTTTAAATGAGCTTCCTTCGAACGAAGAGAGCAAGCTTTTAATCACCAGTCCCGGATATAAAATCATGTCAATGAAATCAAACCGATTTAGATTTATAAATAAAAGATCTCCATTCATTTTCAAATTTAACGCAGCATCAGCCTCTCGACTCAAAGTCATCTGAATCCCCTTCACGGAGCGTATCATCGCTTGAACTCTCTTAAGACGAGGATCATTCACTCTCAGAATTTTAAGAAAGGTATGCTGCCAAAGTTCCCTAAGCTCACGATTCAAATCTTGATTTTCTCTGAAAATACTACCTTCCCCATGAATGGATAAGGGTAAATGCATCACCCGTTCTTCCTCAGGCGTTAATGAATCATCAGATGTTCCCCTTACACGCTCCATCATGGAACTGAGCAAACGTTTGATATGCGAAAAACTCTCCTCACCCAAAACAACATCTGCTTTTGATAAGGCCTGTAATGCATGATGAACAAAAAGCGCATTTTGACCAGCCCCTTTATTAATTTTATGAATCCAATCCCCCATCTCATCTAAATAAGCTCTTTGAACAGCACCGTGTCTCGCAAGCATATCTAATGTCTTGTAAGATGAAAAAACATTACTTGGTATTGTTGTTCTAGCGATACCCGCGAGAAGCCTTTCTACAGTTTTTGAATTTTGTTCATCAACGACTTTGGCCTCGACGAGCCCTTCCAAAGCCGAGAGGGCGAAGTGTAGATGGTCATAATTTCTAATTCTAGTCACAAGATTTTTAAGAAATTTAAGCTGAATGGCTGTTCGATCAAGATTATTTTTTAAAACAGCTCGTATGAGCGATTCTAAAGTTTCACCAAAGTTTGGAAAAAAGCGAACCTCTAAACTACGACCATCCATCATTTCAAAAAAATCCTTAGTCTCCTGTAGATTCTCTGCATGAACAACATTCGCCTCGACCCAAAGCCCCAGGGCCTGAAAAGTATGATCCCAATGATTCGTCATTCGATTTAAAGAGGAAAATAAATCTTTGAGGGCTTGTAAGTTGTTAGGGTTTACCTGACCCATCCTTCTAAAAGTTCTTGCCGCATCCAAGGCAGATCGAAGTGTTCCGGGATGACGAACAAGATGAAATACATATTCTTCAAAATCATCACTTTCAAAGACAGGATTCTGTTCTCCTGCCCATCGACGGATGCCTTGCCACAAGCGGTCTTGTGCTAGTTTATACAAATTCTCTGCATTATCCTTCGCATAGGACAAACGGGTTTGATCTTCAGGTTGTTCAAATTTTTCCGTGATTTGACGCAAAACCTCTCCACTCTCATACTCCCTTATAAAACTCAAAATCCATTCAGGAGAAGCTGCATCGAGTTGCCTCTTAAACCTCTGAATCAAATTAGGAAGCAAGCCATTTTCGGCAAGGGCCACAAGGGTATGGCAAACATTTTTTTCATCAGGCCAAGGAACGGTAGGATCCATTGGTTTGATCAACACCTCATAAATTTCATGAAAGGCTGCAAGAGCCGATAATGAATCCAACTCTCCTTCGGCGTTCTCCGGAAGGAAGATGTGAAGAACTTTATTCTCATCCACATAAGATCCGCCCGGCGTAGGAAGACGCGTCTCAGGATTTAAAATTTGATTTCCTTTCTGAATTTTATGAAATGTCATTTTCTGAACATCCAGTAACGATTTTAAAGAAGACCCTGGATATCTACGCTCATAAAAATTTTTCACCTCGACCAACACATCCTGTATATTCTTCCCATGCGCTAATCGTTTCACAAATCCAAATTCCCCTTCTGGATTGACCTCGTCCCGAGGAGTGCGAAAGTCTGGAAATGCTGCTTTAAATTCATCCATGTCTGAATGGGGTACTAATTTTAAATCCTCCATCAAATCGTCTGTATCCCTCAAAACAGGGAATACAGAATCTAAATCATGCACCCCCCTCACCCTATCCACCTCTTTTCTAAAATCAAACCGCCGTCCCCCGACAAGGTGCTGAGTATTTGATCGTGAATAAATTCCCGTGATGTCCCCAAAATTATTTGATCCACCCATGCGAATCAAGTGAAGGAGGTCATGAATAGGGTCAAATCTCTTGTTGCCTAATTCATCAGTTAAATTTGCAGATTGATTCAAATACCTCAAATTCATCCGATGATGATAGACACTCGTGAGAATTAATCCAAAGGCGCCTACCGCAGACAATATGATATCCAGTTGAGTAAATCCGGTAAGGTTAAAAGAATCCATTAGTAAAGCAATGAGAGGAGAAAGAAGCCAGAACGAAGCAAAATGGAGAATGGCAAGACGGACAATCCCTTTCCAAGAAGGAGGAGCACGAAGCTGGAGACCCTTTAACCATTCTGACAAGGGGTTACCTATATGGGGAAGTCCTCCTACCCAGCGGGCCAGAGGTCCAATTAAAAAATCAAAATAATGAAATCCCTCAAATGCAACACTCACCAAACCCGCAGTCACTCTTACATATCCCACATTTGCAAAAACTGGACCCAACACTACCACGCCAATCCCCAACATCCCAATCCATCCCGCAACCATCATTACTTCTTCAATTTGTGCTTGCCATTTTCTATCAATTCCTAACCTCTCTAAAGCTACTGTTAAAATGGGAATCATCCCACTCATAGAATCTTTGCTTCCTTCCACTTCAGGCATAAGAACAGTCATCAAAGTTCCGTAAGGGTCTTCAAATCTTCTCTCAAACTCTCCCTCATTTACAAAAAACTGTTCAAAATCATCTGGGATCTCTTCCTTTCTCAAAATCTCTTCCATGCGAGATCGATTAAAGATGAGGCCCTTTTTTACTGAGGCCCCTCCACCTTCTTTAATAATAGCGATA